>NZ_JAUBRN010000049.1:0-42890 GCF_036701875.1 Microcoleus sp. MON1_C5
GTTTAACTGCTTATCAATCTATTCAACAAGCTCTCTCTATTGATGGCTCCATTTTTTCCCCTAGTTGAGCAATTACGGCTAATCATTTTTTCTGAGCACTAATCTCATGGCAAACGTGTTTATCGCTTTCATCAGCATTATTCTGCAAATAGTCGCGCAGCCAATCGCAGCCTTGCACCAGCATTTCATCTAAACTTCTGATTGGTCACAACCGGGCTGTATTGTTATATGATGCCGTAGCGATGTATTGGCCGTCGGGACTAAAACTGACACTCGATACCCCATCTGGATGCCCTTTTAACCGATTTTGTTCTCGGATGTTTTCGAGAATCTGGTTGAGGGCAATCTGGGGAGTAGATATCGGGTAATCAGCAAAAGAACGAACTTCCTTGACTGTGGCTTTAAGTTTTTTTCCAATCTTCACGGCTGAGATTAAAGCATCTATTTGATTATTCCCCAACTCAGATAGTATCAAAACATCACTTGCCGATCGATCTAATTGGGTCAGTTTCTGTGCCTGATCCACTTGCTGGTACGCTACTCCCATTATAAGGAGAAACCCAATTAAGGTAATGCTAAGTATCGTTGCTAAAATAATAATAGTCAGCCAAGCATTTAGCTCTTTTAGCTTTGCTTCTGCTTTAGCAAATAGCTCTTTTCGCTCTGCTTCTACTTTGGCAAATAGCTCTTTTCTCTCTGCTTCTGCTTGTGCTAAAACCTGTTTGCAGTTCTCTGTTAGTTCTTCTGCTGTCAGAATTAAAGCTTCAACCTCCTTAACTTTTTTCCTTATTTCTAGTAATTTCGCATTTTTCCATTGGCGGACAAAAGGCACTAAATAATCGTGAACAAGTTGGTAGCGTTTCGGAGTTCCCGGCACTTCTAATACCAATCCCGATTTAACGACCATCTCTAAAACTAGCTCTAATTCTACTAACTCTGTTCGTAAATATGCTGCTAATTCAGCAAAAGTTTTCTGAGGACGAGTGTTGTTTTCATCCGTCAGTAAGTACAAGACAACTGCGGCAATATCTTTATTCTCTTTACCACAATCTGCGATAACTTCATCTAAAAAATCCTCAACCAGTTTGAGCTTTGCCTGACTGCCAAGTTGCTGATATTCACTCAGTTGAGTAATCTGCCTTTTTTCCAGTTGCATTCCCGCGATTTGCAGTTCTATCAGCCGCACTTCCCGCACTTCACCTGCTAAATCTTCTACCAGTACGTCTACCAAATCTTCGGATAAGTCAAGTTGAGAGCGTTTTGTTAAGGTTTGGAGAACAATTTTAGCATCGGGTATCGAAAAATTACCCAAGTAATAACAGATTTTTTTATTGAGAATGTCGTTATCAATCATCGATAAGTTGGTCGTGCGATTCCATTCTAATAAGTAGTAAAGATAATCTTCCCGCAGCGACAGGATAATTTTGAGTTCACCAATCTCATTTAAACATTCAGCCAAAAAATCATAGAACTCTCTCCGGCTAGTTGGGTCTTGATAAGCAAAGAAAAATTCCTCGAACTGGTCAAAGATTAGTACAGTCAATAAATTGCGGTTTTGATTCAGTCGTAACTGTTCCAGAAGAGCTGTCGGCGTGTCAAGAGGAGTAGATAAACTCTCACCTCTTAATTTGGCAATTCCCGATCGCAAACACTGACCGCAATCCATCACCCAATCATGATAAGACTGCAATAAAATAGGCAATACGTCCCGCGCATCAAAAGTTGTAAGTTGCAGGGCTGGAACTAACCCCGCTTGAATAATCGAACTTTTTCCTACTCCAGATTGTCCGTGAATGATAGTCAGCTTGCAAGCAGGTGTACCTATCCGTTCAATTATCCGTTTAACATCCTGCGAACGCCCGGAAGCGGCGACAATTTCCTCAACTATTTCAGCTTTTGACTGACCTGATTCTAAAGCAAGATTAATTGTTTGTTGCGGCGGCTGCAAACGGCCGACGCCAATAAAAGCTTGCAGTCGATATTTGATTTTAACTTCCTGTTGTTCTAGTTTTAAATCAAATGCTTTTAAATATTCGCTTTGCTCAAAATAGAGAGTTCTCAACTCTTCTAAAATCCTCAGATAAAGCTGCACATCATCTTGAGGCTGCGTATTGTCTTTAGCCGCTTCTAAGTTTTTAACAGCCTCCGACTGTTGACTGAGATTTCGCTGCGCTTTTGCCAAAAGTAGCAGATACAAACCAGTCTCTTTTTTGGTGGCTTCTGCTTGTTCTAAAACCGACAGTGCTGATTTAGCTAATTCGCAAGCTTTTTCCCACTGAGATTGTTGCAGCGCCACCTCAGCCCAAAAGCCGTAATCTTCAGCTACTTGACTCAGAGTGCCACAATCTTCGTGCATTTCTAAGGCTTTGACTGCTAAACTTTGCAACTCTTCCCAAGCTTGTAAAAGTCGCAGCACTTCGCCAAGTTCGCTAATACATTTAGCCGCTAAATCATTTCGTTGTGCTTGCTCAAAACTCTCCAGAGATTGCTGCAAATACTTTCTAGATTTTTGCCAATAATCCTGACTTCCCGCCCGGTGCAATTCTGCTTGGCGGTTGTAAGCTTGAGCAATTTTATGGCAGACAATTCCTTGCCTTTCTAATTGGCGATTGTGCTCCCAAAATGTCAAAGTTTCCTCATAATGTTCGAGTGCTAAATCTATTTGACTTTTATGAAATGCAACTAAACCACCAATAAATAGCCAACTTGCTTGCAATTCTGGGTTTAATGTTTCTCCCAAACTTGACAGGTCATTCCTCAGGGACTCAATTTTACAGTCATCTAATTTGAAATTCTCAGCATTAGCAAAAGCTTGCTCTGCTTTTTGCCACAACAAATTCATCAAATCATCGGGCGGCATGGTAAACTCAATTGGAGGAGGAGCCCAGGACTTTAGATCGTTAGCCGATCGACTAAATTTAGACAGTACGGAATCCGTAACCCATAATATCAAAGGAAAAGCAAAATCTTGCTTGAATTGATCTCGCGCTCTATTAGCCCCCGCTAACAGGTCATCAAGAGCCACCACCGATTCGATACCGAAAACTATTAAAGCTTTCGGCGGTTGCTCTTGGACGGCATTGAGAATGGTTTGATAAAGTGTTTTAGTTGCAGGTTCGAGGACTAATTTTTGATATTCAGCAGTCGAGCGATCGCGCAATTTTTGCAGCATTGCAGAACGCAAGCTAGCATAATTGCAGCGCACTATAGTTAAAGAAAACTTTCCTTGAAAGCGGGCGATCGTCCGTACCAAAGTAGAGAGCGATCTCTCATTTTGTGCTGCAATATCTTCGGCTAGATTTGAGTTTAGCATAATCTCACGAATTTTGCTGCTGCCACAGCTTAAATTTGTCAGTTTCCATCAACAGCGGATTCAACGCGAACCAATTTCCTTGAGTGTCTACATATTCAAAAACTCGCAGCTTTCCCAGCAAATCTTGGTATTCTTTATCTCCATTAATGCTTTGTTCTTTCACCACCTTAAAGAGTAATTCCCACTCATCATTATCAATGCCATTCCTAAGAGTATCGCGGGCACTGCGAATCACTGATTTTAACACATTTTGCGAAATAGGAGGGTCTTCTTGCTGCAAGCAACCAAACAGCATCCCCATCAAGTTTCGCAGATGACCTCCGCTGACACGACACAATTCATCTAAAGTTTCAGGACTCTCAAAAACTTCGGTAATTAATGTAATATTTTCCTCTGGAAAAACATCGGGAAATGCCCGCGACATCACCATGCGCCGCAGCAAATTCATCCCCTCAACACATTCGCTGCCGTCTCTATTCTTTACTGGTACCATCGGCAAAACTTTCGGGTCAAGTCCGCCCCCCAAGCGATTTTTTAAAATTTCACTTTCATTGCCAAAAATCAATCCCAGCGGCAGGGTATAAACTAAATGGCAATTCAGTTGCCGCAACTGATCGCCCCGGTCAATAAAGATATATTCTGGCAACAGTCGCCCCGCTGCATTGGGTCGAAAAACTATCCGATCTAAGTTATCAACAATCACCACCAATCCTTTTTTATCGCGCTGCTTTAACTGATTAATTGCTACATCAATAATTTCTTGATTAATCAGTTCTAACATTTTATTAGCTTGCGGTTCCATGTACTGTCTCAGTTTAGAGCGCAAGTCGGGATTACTTTTGATTTTGGCAGTAATTTTGGCGATTCCTAAAGGCAGAGAAATTTCCATATTTCCGTCTGTATTGCCCTTATATTTGCTGCCAAAAAGTTCTCCTTCAGCTTCTAAAGTCACAGGGGTTTGTAAAAAATTCCAACTATTTTTTAAGAATTCTTTAAAGCGCTGGGGCTGCAAAGAAATTTGGCCCTCTTCCAAGCTTTGGGTGACTCGCCGGGCGATCGCTAACATGATATCTGTCAAATCGAGATCCATTTCATCGAGGTCTTGTGTTGACTCGAAGTAAACTACATGAAATCCCTGATCTGTCAACTCTTTTTGCAGTCGCGATAATTCAGTAGACTTGCCGCAACCAATATGTCCGGTAAATAATTGGCAAGTCGGTTTATCTCGTGCCAGACGGGTAATTGTTCGTTTGAGTATGTCAATAATTTTCCCGCCGCGCACCTCAGCAAAATCAATGTAGTAGCGAATATCTTCTGAATTTCCAAACTTGAGGGAGTGACTGGGATTGCAGGCATCGCAAAATTGATCGAAATCTAGGTTCATAAAATTTTTTAAATTAGTTTTTGTAGTTATTGTAGGGTGGGTCAGGGCTGAATGTTATTACCAGAGACAAAACAATTTTCCGGGTAAGCACCCTACGGTTAGTTAGCTGACCACCCATACGTCGAAGACTATTAGTGTGAACCTGGATGCTGTTTCCAATATTGATAGGCGGCATAGGCTAAGGTGACAGCGCCGGTCACGATCGCCGCTTCGTCTACCTCAAATTGCGGGTGATGGAGGGGATAGTTCGGTTTGTCAGTCAGTCCCACTCCTAAGCGAAACATGGTTCCCGGTGCGTGTTCTAGATACATCGAAAAATCTTCCGCGCCGAGGGAGGGTTCTGGTAAAATTTGGACGCGCGATCGACCTAAAGCTTCTAAAGCCGCAGTTTCGACTAATTGCGTGAGTTTTGGGTCGTTTTGGACTCCGGGGACTCCGCGCTTGTAGGTGAGTTCGTACTTAGCGCCGTAAGTCGCGCAAACGCTAGAAACAATTTGTTCGATCCAAGCCGGCAGTTTTTCGTGGGTTTCCGGATGCAGCGATCGCACAGTTCCCAATAATTTTACTCGATCGGCAATTACGTTCGGCGCTCGTCCGCCGTTAATTTGCCCGATCGTCAAAACCAGTGGCCTCAAAGGATTTTGCGTGCGGCTAATGGCCTGCTGCAAAGTGGTAATTATCTGAGAAGCAATCCAAATTGCGTCGATCGCCTCGTGGGGACGCGCACCGTGGCCGGATTCGCCCATCACAATCAATTCTATGTCATCTGCCGCCGCCGTCAGTGCCCCGTGGCGGATACCGATGCAACCGCCGGGAATCGTCGGAAAAACGTGCACTCCGAGGATGCCGTCAACATCTTCCATCGCCCCATCTTTAATCATCCATTGAGCACCTTGGGCAATCTCTTCCGCCGGCTGAAACAAGAAGCGGACGTGACCGGGCAATTTTTCCCCTAGCTGAGACAATATCATGGCTGCGCCCAAACCGACGGTGGTGTGGATGTCGTGGCCGCAGGCGTGCATCACTCCCTCGTTGCGGGAAGCAAATTCTAAGTTAGTGCGTTCTTGAATCGGCAAAGCGTCCATATCGGTGCGAATTGCCAGCCAGCGGGACTCGCTGCTGTGGCCTTTGAGTTCGCCGAGCACTCCTGTTTTGCCGATTCCTTCGATCGCGCGGACTCCGCTGGATGCGAGAACTCCGGCTACGTAGGCGGCGGTTTGATATTCTTGGCCGCTGAGTTCGGGGTGGGAGTGGATGTGGCGGCGAATTTCGATTAAGCGGGGTGCTAGGGTGGTGGCTAATTCTTTGATGCGGGGAAGCATGAATTTAGTTGGGGAGTGCGGTACAAGTTGTAGTCAACTAGGTTAACGCATATGTTTGGGGTGAACCCACATCAAGCACCATTCTCCTGAACAGGCATCCTGCCTGTTCCAGCGGCTTAATCGTCTTTGGATTCATTGAACCTCCCTTCCTTCTGCGCTCTTTCGAGCCCTTCCTCCACCAAAAGTAATGCCATTTGGGACATCGAACGACGCTCAATGCTCGCCAGCTTCTCTAATTTCTCCTTAATTTCGGGCGGCGGGTAAAAGGCAACTCTGGGAGATTTTGCAGGACTCACATGGTTTGGGGGTAGCGTGTTCACCATGTCATTTTAGCTGACTGCAAATTTTTTAGATATTTTTTAAGTCAAGGTAGCACACCATAATCTAATTTATGCTATAGTAATCTAAATACCGAAAAACCAAACCCCCACCGCTCAGACTCGCAATCGTTCGGTGGGGGCTTGAACTCCCATATTCAGGAGGAATACCTATGATATCACAGCCAAAATCTGTTCCCGAACTACTTCGGGAAGAAATTCCTGACGTACCTCAAGGTAAGCAACCGATTCGTTTGCTGTTGTGTGGCGTTCCCAAAGCGGTAGACAGCATCGTTAATCTGTTGCACGTTTTAGGTTTTGCAGAAGTTGGGGAATGGAGCCCGCCTCTACCATCGCCTCTAGCGGGTGAGGTGATTCGGATTTTAACCCGTTACTGGAAAGAGTAATTGTTGAGGGCGATCGCACGAATTGAAAAAGTGCGATCGTCCAAGATCTTCAAACCGCACTGCCATTAATTAAATTGCGGTTGCCTTTTTGGATGTAGTCACGAGTTGGTAAGGCTATGACTTTTCAATACTCCGGACAGTTTTTGGAACGATACTACAAGCCTTACAGGGCAAGCATCATAAAAAAGTCGAATTAAATGCAAGTCAGGGGTAGAGGTGACATTGATTTAATTATCCACACTCGCCTCAAAGTCCTAGGGAATAAGCCATTGGGCCATATAAAAAGTGTCCGGACTATTGAGTTTTAAGAGTTTGCTAATGGTTTAATCACGTCCAGTATTTCTTGAAGCGTAAAGTAAATGTAGTAAAAAACTGGCTTTCCATTTATGTCTATAGTGCCATATCGACGCTGTAGGCGACCCTTACCATTTTTCTCTGCTATTTTAGGGTCAAAGCCACGAGATTCACTACTAACATAAATTAACTCAATAGGAGCGCATTTTAGGTCAAAAGTGATACCCCATTTTATTTTTGCTTCTAACTTTCCATCAGGCTTTCGCTCCAAATCGTAGAAGATATTTTCATAAAAATAGCTCATATCAATTTTTTTAAAGTCCAATTCTGTGATAAGTAGTGGATAAGCTAGTGGTTTTACTTCCTGAGCTTTCAACAATATCTTAAAAAAATTATTTGCTTCCCTAGTTATGTAATCCTCAGCAGCTTTTTTTTGATCTTCATTTTTAAATGAAATTAGAGGAACATAACTGCTTTGGAAAAGTAAAGTTTCAGGGCAAATTCCTATAATATTTATTTCCTGATTCATGAGTTTTCCAGGTATAGTTTTTGGATAATAAAGAAGTTAGCCTTAAATATTTTGATTCCTTTCATTTCTGGATTTTGTTCAGTTTCTCCCAAAGGGCTGTGCTGAGGTTCTGCTGTGTAATACCAAGGAATAAAAAATACACTCTCTGCAACAGTATGGGTTTGCTGGAGAGCCAATTCATAAGTAAGCTGCTTGATGATATCATTTTTGTATTTATTTGCCGATTTTGGCGACGATGAGGGATTTATATAAAAGTCAAGTGGTACATCTTTATAATCCAATATTTTCAGTTCAAATCCATTTTTTGTTTCCAATTTAAGAACTAAGTCGGGACGGGGAAACCGGCGCATTGCCGTACTTCTATCTCGGTTTTTTAATTCATCATGCGTTCTGTTTGAGTAGACCAGTCTTCCAACTTTAGTATCAAACTCAATACAAAGGAGTTCATTCCATCCAAAGAAATCGTCTTTATTAGGATAGCGAATATCAGATTTTGTCTTATAAATCCATTTATTACCGTACCCGTTGTTTCCATGATTAGCTCGGTGGTTGCCAACCCGTTTTGGTTCTTCACCTTGCCTCTTAGGTTCTGGATGTGGAGGATCTTTCAAAGGTATATCGGTATCTGCATAGCAGATTTTATCTGGGTATTTTTTGAAGAAATAGGTGCTGCACATATCCTCCCAAACCAGAGAAAACCCTTTTATTCCCCAGTAGTTACCATCATTCTGAGCGGGATTTATTTCGCCATATAGGAATATTTCAATAGCTTCATAAAGTCCCCAATAGTCAGCGTCTTTATAATAAGTATTTTTGTCTATATTATCCAGCGCTTCTTTAAGAATGCTGATAGTTTCACCAAAAGTGTCTTTGTCAAAAATTGACTGGTTGCTGGTCAAGTAGCCGTCTTGGAAGCCTTGAGCAAGGAAGCGAATATCTTGACTGTGTGCTTGAATATTATCGGGCACATCGCCATCCAACTGCTGTACAATCTCATCGAGTATATAACAATACAGGTTCACGATATCAGTGCTTTCATAGCGCACCGTCGGACGTGGCAAATCCATCGCCTCGACGTAAATTACATGGTTATCAAGGTAGATAGCGCGATCTAAGTATTTGTAAAGTTGAGAATAATCAATATCTTCACTGCGTCTGGCTTTCTTTTGGATTGAGTTGATAGCAAGGTCATCGTAGGCTTCCAGTACCCGCTCGATCATTTTAATCTTGCTA
This sequence comes from Microcoleus sp. MON1_C5, assembly GCF_036701875.1. Lineage (NCBI taxonomy): Bacteria > Bacillati > Cyanobacteriota > Cyanophyceae > Oscillatoriales > Microcoleaceae > Microcoleus > Microcoleus sp. MON1_C5. The sequence continues at coordinate 8,800 of NZ_JAUBRN010000049.1, forward strand.
TAGAGTACACAAACTTCCCCATCTTCCGTTTGCATACTGACTCCGCCACCAGAAAGGGTAGTCTGATCTTGGTCTTGCTGGAAGTCCGGTCTGTTAAGGTTGAATCGGTTTGTGCCTGTATTGTCTCTCTCAAACTTGCGGAAAGTGCGATACATCTTGAAAAATAAATCCCGCACCTCGTTAAAATCACCATCTGGAAAATTATCAAAGCCATTTGGCAGACAAAACTCATAACCATCTTCTAAAGCCGATTTACGGATTCCAACAAAAAAGTCATTGGAATTTTTAATCAACTTAAAGCTTGAAAAATCAAACATGGAGTGTCAAAAAAGAAAAGCTATTATTTTTAAGTAGAGACTTAAGACAAATTCAACGCTTGAAATTCATTATGTTTGTAATGAACTCATTATGCAATTTAGTGAAATCACCGAAAGTGACGAGTTCATCTCTTGTTACCTCCAAAAGCTCCACAAGGGGTTTTTTGTCACGGTTGAAAACGCTATCCCAGAGGAAGAACATGAGTTTATTTTGTATCTGTTCAGCAGTTACAGGTTGTTTGATAAAGTAATAACCAATTTGCTTGTCCTCAATTCCCCGAATGGAAGTGTGATGACTTTTGATAAAGCCGTTAAGGTTTTTGATTAGCTTTTTCCATTTATCTTCATCCAAAGTACCTTTTGTACCGTATGTTGCAGCAGGAGGTTTACTGTCATCCCAATCCCAGTTGACAAATTCCCAATCCCAACGTCGCTTGAAAGCACTGTCCATAAAGTAAATGGAATTGTCAGAGGTGTTCATAGTAGCTAGGAGTGATAAGTTAGGCGGAATGCGAATTGAACCGCCAACCATACTACTGCTAACTATATTAACGCTTAGATGTATTTTGTCCAAAATTTCTTGATACTCCTCAATTGCTTTAGCGTTTTTTACTTTACCATATTTATAGAAACCTATATTACCGCCATCTTCAAATCCCACTAACGTTAGTATTCTGTCTAACTCTAGTGCCGAAACATTTATACCATAATCTGACCAACCATTTGGGCTGCGATCTAAAAGTTGAAAAATTGTCCCAAAAATTGCAGAAGAGTTGCCACGATTGATTTCATCTATAACCAACGCAACATTTTTTATCTCCTCATTGTCCTTCGCCACAAGTATGTTTCTGTAAGCTTGGGCAAGGGATTTTAAAAAATGGCCTTCATAAAAGTTATATTCCACTTTTCCCGATTTTGTAATCGGCACCAGTTTTCCCATGAAGTCACCATAGGTGTACTCTGGATGAAATACTGTTTTAATGATATTCTCTGGACTTGTTATTCCCAAGTCATTGGGAATAATTACCTTATCGATTGTATGGCTTTTACCGGTTCCGGGACTACCAAAGAGGATTTTTTGAATGGGAGTTTTCACTTTGTTGGTCTACTTAAGTTACAAAATGCTGGTGAAGAGATATCAAGCTACAGATGATCGTAGTCGATAGCAAATTGAATTTGTCCGCTTAAATCAAGTAGGTTCCGCTTTTTACGGGTGCGAATTAATTCTTGCAAAGCAAAGTCAATCAGTTCTTTTTCTGTCTTAAAATTGGTTAAGCGAAAGGCTTCTTTAACCAATTATTCGTCAAGTTCAAGGGGGCTTTTCATAGTTGAGGCTTCCTTTCACTCTCTAATTAATTATGGCATATCCACACCCTAATCCTCAACCTCGCCCAACTCCCCCAACTCACCGAAACCAAGCTGCACACCTTCTATCCAACTCCTCTGCATCGACGGCAGCAAATTCGATAACCCCGATCGCCGGATGCCCTTACCCGCTTCGAGGGTACAATCTGTCTCATCACCGACACACCTCATCCACTCCTGCAAACCTTCTCCCCCCATGACCCCGATTTACTTCAAACTGTCGTAAACTGGCTCAAACGACTTCATCTAGAATCCTAAGTTTTGACTGTTGGGAGTTACGCATCAAAACCAAAGAAACCGGGTTTTTCACTTTAGTTAAAGGTCGGGATGCAGTATTCTCGAAAAAAAACCCGGTTTCTGACCACCCGCAAACCAAAGAAACCGGGTTTTTTGCCGGTTCTGTCGCTATAGCGCAATATTCTCGGAAAAAACCCGGTTTCTAGCCAGCCGTGCGTCCAGCACTATTAAAGCCATCCTCAATCCCAAAAATTGAGATAAAATATCGACAAGCCCTCAACATAACGAACAATGACTCTAGCCAACTATCAACTTTCCCTAAACTTTGAGCAAATTTTAGCCCTAGTCAAACAACTGCCCTATCCAGAAAAATTGCAGTTAAGTCAAGAGCTTGAAAAAGAAGTATTAAACAGTAAATTAACAGCTCTTTTGGAGTCATTTAGAACCGATGAGCTTTCTTTAGAAACTATCACTCAAGAAGTAGAAGCAGTCCGAAGCGAAATTCATGCCAGAAAAACCAGCCCTTAAAGTAATTATAGACACTAATCTTTGGATTAGCTTCTTGATTGGCAAAGAATTAGCTAATCTCAAAAAATTAATAGTAGATCAAGCTATCCAAGTTGTCTTGTGCGAACAAATAATCGAAGAAATCAATCTGGTAACTCAAAGACCCAAACTTCAAAAATATTTTCCGGTAACGAAAGTCCAAGAATTGCTAGAATTGTTGAGAATTATTGGTTTATGGATAGAAATAACCTCGGAAGTCTCTATTTGTAGAGATGCTAAAGATAATTATTTGTTGGCTTTAGCGAAAGATAGTCAAGCTGATTTTTTGATTACAGGAGATGGAGATTTATTGAGTTTGGTGAATTTTGAGGGGACGGAAATTTTAACTTACAAAGATTTTTTAGGCAAACTCAATTAAAACTATTATCCTAAACTATATTCATTATCTGCTAAAATGTCTTGTAAAATTTCAGGCGTTAAGCCTCGCTGCATGGCCCGATCGGAAATTTCTGCCATAACCTGCGTTAAAGTTTTATTGTGTAAATTTTCTCTAAAAAACAATTGAATAATCAAACTTAACTCTTGCTGAGTCTTAGGACTAGCTTCTTCAAACGCTGTCTTAATATTTTCATCAACTTGAATCGTAATTATTGCCATAGCCGTTAAAAAAAGTGTTAATACGAAAACATTTTTTTTCTAACTCTACTTTATCACACGTCTTGCACCATTCTCAAGAACAGGCAAGATGCCTGTTCCACAACAGATGAATTTTCGCGGGGGGCACGCGAGCCCGCCCTGAAAGGATTATTGAGAATGGTCAAGGTATTTTACATACTTATGACTTGGGCGTATAAGTCGATCGCACTTGCAACTCCTTCAACTGCTTCTCATCCACCCCAGCCGGCGCATTCGTCAGCAAACAACCAGCCTGCTGCGTCTTCGGAAACGCAATCACATCGCGAATCGATTCCTCGCCAGCCAACAGCATCACCAACCGATCCAAACCGTAAGCAATGCCTCCGTGGGGCGGAGTTCCATACTCAAACGCATCCAACAAAAAGCCAAACTTATTGTAAGCTTCCTCAGTTGATAAGCCGATCGCCTCAAACACCTTTTCCTGCACTTCCCGCTGATAAATCCGCAGAGAACCGCCGCCGATTTCTGTACCGTTTAACACCAAATCGTAAGCTTGAGCTCTCGCAGTTTTCAAATCGTTAATATCGTCAGGATGCGGCGCAGTAAACGGGTGATGCAATGCTTCCAAACGCTTCTCGTCAGCGTTCCATTCAAACATGGGGAAATCTGTCACCCACAGCAGATTCATCTTGTCTTTGTCTATCAATCCCAATTCGTTACCCACGAACAAACGCAATCTATCCAAAGTCTTATTGACAGTTGTCACATCAGCCGCTGCGAATAACAACAAATGACCGGGTTGCGCGCCCGTGCGATCGAGCAATTCCTGTTTTTGCGCTTCCGTCAAATTATCCTTAATAGCGCCGATCGTATCAATTTCGCCATTATCCCGCACGCGAATGTAAGCCAATCCCTTCGCACCCGCTTCGCTGGCTTCCTTAAACAAATCGCCGCCCGGTTTAATCCGCACGTTAGAAATCGCATCATTCCCGCCCGGAATCGGCAAGACTTTCACAATTCCGCCCGCAGCAACCGCCCCGGAAAATACCTTAAATCCCGAATCTTTCATCAAATCGGAAACATCGACTAATTCCAAACCGAAGCGAGTGTCTGGTTTGTCGCTACCATAGCGATCCATTGCTTCAGCGTAAGTCAAGCGCGGAAAAGGACGAGACAATTCTACACCTTTGACACTTTGGAAAATCTGGGAGACTAAACCTTCGTTTAATTCGATAACTTCTTCTAAAGACATGAAACTCATTTCCATGTCTAATTGTGTGAATTCCGGCTGTCTGTCGGCGCGCAAATCTTCATCGCGGAAACAGCGGGCAATTTGATAATATCTGTCCAAACCCGAAACCATTAACAATTGTTTGAACAACTGCGGCGACTGTGGCAATGCGTACCAATCGCCCAAATTGACGCGGCTGGGTACTAAATAATCTCTCGCACCTTCAGGAGTCGATCGCGTTAAAATCGGTGTTTCAACTTCAATAAAACCTCCCACATCTTCCAGGTGGCGACGCATAGCTTTGACTACTTGGTGGCGAAGCTGCAAATTGCGACTCATACGATCGCGCCGCAAGTCCAAATAGCGATATTTCAGCCGCAAATCTTCCCGCACGCTTTCATTTTCCGCCGTCGCCACCTGAAACGGTAACTGTTTGCGAACCGCATTCAACAATTCAATTTCGTCAGCATAAATTTCCACCTCACCCGTAGGCAATTTCGGGTTGAGGGAATCTGCGGGGCGGTTGGTGACTCGCCCGGTAATTTTAAGCACGTATTCGCTGCGTAAAGCCTCAGCCCCGTGATAGGAATCGGGGGTGCGTTCAGGATCGCTGACAATTTGCACGATACCCGATCGATCGCGCACATCCAGAAAAATCACCCCGCCATGATCGCGGCGGCGATCCACCCAGCCGTAAAGGGTGACAGTCTCTCCGATGTGTTCGCTTCGCAGTTCGCCGCAGTAGTAACTTCTCATAATTGGGGGTTGTGGACTAAAAATAAAGCTTTTTAATTATGCAGTATGCCTGAAACTTCTGCTGAATGCAAATGCACGCACGATCGCCATTAGCTTTGGAATTAATTCCAAAGCTAGCTAGCCTAACAACCCGCTGGGAGTTCCCAACCCCCGGCTGGCCCTTCTAGGAATCTCCGCGATCGCTGTGAGACTTGTCAAAAAACGCCGTCAGCGAGTTCCATGCAGACTTAGCCGCATCCGTCAAGCGAGTGCCGATCGACTCAATTTGCTTCACAATAACGTGCCAATTCTTTTCAGCTTCCGTGTGAATGTGGTCAACAGCTTGTTCGATGCGATCGCGTTCGATCAATTTATTTTGTTCCACCGCTTCTCGCGCTTGTCGCACTGCTTTCAAATAAGCTTCGCGACTGACTTCGCCGGCATCTTGCACCTGCGCTTGCGCCCGCGTTTTAATCGCATCCACCACCAGCCAATTTTTCTCAGTTTCTTTTTTAATCAGCCTGACTGCTGCTGTGACTCTCTCGTGGGCGAGATCCTTATTTTCTTCGATCGCTGCGGAGGCCTTATTCACAGCTTTTAAATAAGCTTCGCGGGTGAGTTCGCCCGCTGCTTGCACTTCGGCGGTGGCGCGTTTTTTAATTGCTTCAAACAGCGCCGCAGTTTCTGCGATCGCCTCATCAGTCGCGTCGGGCATCTCTTTTTTGACGATCGCCGTCGTTTCGAGAGTTGCCTCTAAAATTGGTTCCTCGGTTACTTTTGGATCTGTCATATCAATCTTCTCCTGTGGTAGTAAACATTTTCAAAAAATCTCACACTTCCTGGATGCAGACTTTGTAGGTGTAGCGCCCGAAGGAATTGTGGTCTTTTATACCGACTTTGTAGGTTTAGCGCCAGAAGGAATTCTGGCGTTTAATAAGAACTAGGCAATTCTTGTTCCAGCTTTATCAACTTTTGTATCCGCGCTTACCTAGTTGGAATGACCTCAGTTTTATTATATTATATCTACCAAAGTTGCTCTCGTGTGTAGGGTACCGCCAACTTGCAGGTACGGTTTAGCGCACTTAAATTTGTGATAAGTCTCTCTACCTCAAAACACACACACTAATAAACTTGATCTCTCAACACAATAAAACTGGTCACTTTAATAGTTTTTATTTTCCAACTGCAAATCTTCGTTTTCGTCCGTATATAACAAGTGGTGACATCTTTGAGCGTGCAATAAAGATTGAGGAAATTCGTACTGAGAGAAGAGGACTTCTTCGAGCGCAACTTTCATTTGATTGGCGCAGATATGTGGCGGTACTTTGCCCATTCCCGTACCCATGCCGGGAATAGCGATAGTTTCAATGATATGTTTGACTGGCGTTCCATCTGGGACTGAACCAAATTTTACCAGAGTCAAAATAGCGCGGGTTGCTAGATAAACATTTACTGTTTCTCTTAAAACTGTGGGAACGCGCATAATTGGTGCAGCTATTAAATAGGGAATTTCATCATGATCTGTGTCTAAAACTTCTGCCATTCCTACTAATAGTTCACCGTGATGTCGAGCCTGAATTAGTTTTTGCAAGCGTTGAAGAACCTGCCCTCCAAAATATTCCGAAATTTCTAAATCTAAGCCGTCGTCCATGAAACCAAAACTATTCCCAGGACTAACAATAGCATCGCATTTCACATCAAAGATTGAGCCGCGGTATATCTTGACATTTTCCATATTGCCGCAAGTGCTTTGCCACGCTCTAACTAAGTCATCGTCTAAGGTAGCCAGCACAATTTGCATAAATACTCTCTCTTAATTTTAATTGCGAACAGCTAGAGCGATCGCCAATTTAATCCTACAATACTTTACATAAGTCGGCTGAATTTAAAATTCCTCTCGATTTCAACTAGCAAATGTTCAATAGCTACGACATTTTTTGAACGCACACACCCTTAACCTAATACAGAGAGAGCTTTTAAGCCGGTTGCTACCCTCTCAGGTTTAGGTGTGATGATGTGTACTGCATCGTGTTTTCCGGCTGAGCGGCTAAAGTCTTCAAGCTGTTTCCCTATCTTGTTGTCAGTTTACTCTTTCTCGCTTGAACTCACGTTTAATAAATAATGCTTATGGCGCTTCAATATCGCTGTTCTCAAAAGAACGGTTGAGGATTTAAACAGCATTTGGTGCGTTTATGCTCGTACATGAGTTTGTCAGCCTTTGCCAGCAATTGTTCTAATAAAAATTCATTGTTTAAATCCCCAAACTCCACACCAAGACTTATTGATATATAAGCTCGCTCGGACTGTTGATTAAAGCGATCTATATTTTCTTGCAGCCGAGAATGGAAATTAGTAGATGGATCGCCGGAAAAGTTAGGAATAAATAAAGCAAATTCATCTCCTCCCAGTCGAGCCACAATATCCGCCTCACGAAAGGTTTGCTTCAATATTTGAGCTGCGTCAACGATTACTCTATCTCCCATTTCGTGTCCTAAAGTGTCGTTAATCTTTTTCAAACCATCTAAATCAGCGAACAAAATAAAATAGGATGTTTGCGTGCGTCGAGCAATTCTTAATTGTTGATTGGCTAGTAAAAAGAAGCCTCGTCGGTTATATAATCCAGTTAATTCATCGGTCACGGATAGCTGCCTTACTTCTGCTTCGGCTCTCAGACGTTCTTGGATTTCGTGTTCTAAACGTTGGTTTTGTTCGAGCAGTTGTTGGCGTTGCTGTTGGATGAGTAATTGATTTTTTACTCGCATCAGCACTTCCTGGTCTTGAAACGGTTTGGTAATATAGTCTACACCACCCAGTTCAAAGGCTAGTACCTTGTTTTCCACTCGTTCAAGCGCACTGATAAAAATAACTGGTATCTGAGCACTGGCTTCCGATGCTTTTAACTTTTGGCAGACTTCGTACCCATTCATCTCCGGCATATTGATGTCAAGTAAAATCAGACTCGGTGGGTCGCGATGAACACCTTGGAGTGCCATTCTGCCGTTGAGCGCTTTACGCACAATATAGCCCTGTGACTCTAGAATTTTGGCTAACAAGCGCAGATTGTCTGGGGTATCATCCACGATGAGAATATTCGTTTGGGCCGCAAGTTTGAATAAAGCTGTCATGGTCTTATTCCTAAATCTGGGTGAGAGTTGCGATCGCTTCAAGCTGAAAGTTATCGACCAGAGATGTCATCGCCGCGATGAAATCTTGTTTCTCCTTGGGAATTTGAGCAATAAGTTCATAAAGCTTATTATCACTAAGATCTAATGCTGCTTCATGAACTTCTGCAATCCACTTGGTTGGCATGGTTTTTAAGTCTGGAGTAAATATCTTTGGTGGGGAAGCTGATGAGTCTGGCGGAAGTTTTTCGGCGTAGCAGTAGCGGACGCCCAAGTGATGAGCTATTTTGTCGAAGAGTGTGTCTTCATTAAACGGCTTGGCAATGTAGTCATCGCAACCGACTTGCAGGCTGGCGATACGATCTTCTTCAAAAGCATAGGCAGTGAGGGCAATGATGCGTGTAATTTGTCTTTTGTTCTGTGATATTTGCCCTGAGTTATCTGCTGATGACTCATGACTAATGACTAATGACTGTTGCGCTCGAATCTGTCTGGTCGCTTCATAACCATCCATGACAGGCATTTGAATGTCCATCAAAATCAGGTCAGGGTGCCATGTTTGCCAACGAGCGATCGCCTCTACCCCATTTTCCACCGCACACACATCAAAGCCAACTGACTCCAGCAGCGTCACCAGCAGTTGCCGATTTTCTGGAACGTCTTCTACTACTAGAATTCGGTAGATAGGTTGCCCAGGTGCGAGCCCGATAATCCGATCGCTAATTTCAGGTTCCCTTAAATCAACGGACTCTGGTAGTTCCAAAACCACATGACAGGTAAAAGTCGAGCCTCGATTCAGGGTGCTTCGCACGGTGATATCCCCTCCCATCAGACGCGCAAACTCACGACTGATAGACAGTCCTAAACCTGTTCCCCGACCGTGACGACCGCGATTGGTTTGCATGAAAGCGTCAAAAATTGATTCTAAATCGGAGGGAGAAATGCCAGATCCGGTATCCTCAACTTCGAGACACAGGGTAATAGTTGGTTTAATATCGGGTGGATTAGTGGCGCGATCGCGAATTGTACCGGATGGCATATCATCTGATGAAAAAGCTCGTCCGCGCAGCACGATCGTTCCTGTTGTTGTAAATTTGATCGCGTTCCCCACCAGATTAATCAAGATTTGGCGAAGTTTTGCTTGATCGCCACAGACATAACGGGGGACAGTAGCATCCCACTCGCTGCTCAGATGTAACCCTTTCTCAGGCGCTTTGATGGTGAACATCTCGTTAATAGAACCTAGCAGTCGATGCAGATTAAAACAGCTTGTACTCAGTACCAATTGCCCTGCTTCAATCCTAGACATTTGCAAAACATCGTCGATCAATGTCAGCAGGTGTTCTCCACTACGGGTAATAATCCCTAAATGCTCTTGAAATTCTTCTGCGATATAGGGGCTGCGGTTCATAAGCTGGGTAAATCCCAGAATGGCGTTGAGTGGCGTTCTGAGCTCGTGGCTCATGTTGGCAAGGAACTGGCTTTTGGCACGGTTGGCTATTGCTGCCCTTTCTGCAGCGTGTTCTAGGGCAGCTTGCGAAAATTCTAACACCGCCAGCATGAGGATATGTCTCATTTCGGCGGCAGCTTCTAACTCTGCAATCTCCCACGGATAAGACATCTCCCGCACTGTCTCTTGCCACAGTTCAAAAGATTTGCGGGGACACAGGTGCATTTTTCCAATTTCGTCGATCGACACAGCATCATGTGGATTACCTGCCCAGTTTATAGTTTGAATTTGTTCGGGTCGGAACCAAAGGATATGGTATGACTTTTGTTTGGTGTAGGATAGAAAGATTGAGATTGCTAAAACACCGCTAGCTCGATCTTTGAATTGCTTCGCTTGGGGATACAACTGAGACAAAGAAGCGGTTGCAAACACTCGTTCTTTGTTTTGTTGCAGCAACCACTCCATGAGAGCGCCAACCTCAGCTTCAGATGGTGTTTTACCCACCAATGTCAGACCGCCATCGAGCAGAATTGCAGCTCCCTGAGCATGAACTAAATCTAGCAGTTGAGAAGCATTTTCGGTCAATACCTGTTCGATAAAATTAGAATCTCGCCGGAATGCCTGCTGAAGTTGATCCTGAATATTTTTCGCCTGCGATCGGTAAACGTTCAATTCTCGCTCTTGCTGATGTACCAGTTCGATCGAGGCAAATTGTCCTAAAAATTCACAGGTTTTGCGAGTTTCGTAATCTACCAATCGCGGGCTGTAATGGTGACAGGCAATTAATCCCCAGAGGCGCCGATCGTCAATTAACGAAATCGTCAGTGTCCCAGCAACTCCCATATTCTGCAAATATTCAATGTGGTAGGGAGATACTCCCCTTAACACACAAGCACTTAGATCCTGGGGTGTATTGGTTAGGGGATGGTTGGTAGGAATTAGGCGGGCCGGAGTGTAATTGATATTGGGAATTTGGCGTATCCAATTGCGGTAAAACAATTGGCGGGCGGGTACGGGAATATCGATCGCCGGGTAATGCAATCCCAGGTAGCTTTCTAGATAGCTTTCTTTCTCTTCAGCAATCACCACCCCATGCTCATCTGCTTCAAAACGATAGATCATCACGCGATCGAACCCGGTCAGGGCTTTCACTTCTCTAGCAATGGTTTGAGCTAAATCCGAAATATCGATCGCACTGCGAAAGTTGAGGATAACTGCTTGCAGACGCTGATAAAAATTGATTGAACGATCATTTTCAATAGTCAATTGGGGTTCTAGCTCCAGAATCAACTCATCTGGTAGTTGATTCAGTGTGCTTCTAAATGTTTGAATTTTGCCATCTTTTAGAGGTATTTTTATATCAAAAGTATTATGAATGTTGAGTTGTTCTTCATTGAGATGCCTGACAATTTCTTGTACTCGATCGTGACCCCATAAATCTGGCAATGGCTGACCTAGCAATTCTTGGGCAGAAATGCCAAAAAACTCTTCTACATTTTCGCTAGCTTGTAAAATATTGAGGCTGTTTCCTTGCATCAATAAAACGATTCCGTGGGGCTGAATATGACCGGGAGCATACACGGATTCTTCAGTGCATTCCTCTAAATTTGTTAAACTTAAAGGAGTGATTTGGGAAGATTTGGTAATTTTATGAGGCATTTTAGAGCAGTAATTTTCAATATAAATTAAGGAGGTTTTGTTCAAAAATCACGAATAACTAGATTGTATTCTTGTGTGCTGTTCCTAATTCCCTAGTCCTAATCAAACGTTTAACTGCACAACAGCTTATAAATCCAATGGAGGAATTCCACTGGGGAAATTACCTTGAATTAGATTAATGATTTTCTCAAATTGATACTGGTTGGCGAGTTCCGTCAGATGAGTACCGAATTGAGCGAGGTCTGAGGAAAGTTGAGCTACCAGTTCAATGATCGCAACATCATCCCCACATAAAGCAGCATCTTCCAACTGAACCACCCATACTTTTGGTAATGTCGCCAGAAGCGTTGGATCGAGGGAATGTGAAACCCCAGGGGAAACAGAACAGAGGTAAGAAGGAAAACAATCTGTTCCCCGTTCCCCCTTTTCTGTTTCCTCTTCCTCATATACATACTCTAAACTTAGGTATTCCGCCATCTTAAGAAATAGGGTCTGTTCCCGGAAGGGCTTGCTGATGTAGTCGTTGCAGCCAGCAGCTAAGGCGAGGGCGCGATCGCTCTGCGACGCCTGGGCCGTAAGTGCAATAATGATACTGTTGTGTCCGTCTTCCATTGCCCGAATTTGCTTCGTAGCCTCGTATCCATCTAACACGGGCATCCGAATGTCCATCCAGGTTAGGTCGGGTTGCCATTGTTGCCAAATCTGCACCGCTTGCTGTCCGTTGGTAGCTTCTTTTACCTCTAATCCTAATTGTGTCAGTAATCTGACCATTAGCAAGCGATTTTCTGCTTGATCGTCAACCACCAAAATGCGATGATCCAGTTGACTCGGAGCCAGCCCAATCACAAGGCGATTATTCTCTTCGGGTGTAACGTTAACTCCACTGATGGGGCTGACGGGAATGGTAAAGGTGAAGGTACTCCCCTGTCCCACAGTGCTGCTGACAGAAATTTTTCCGCCCATGAGTTCCAACAATTTGCGGCTGATGGTTAGACCTAACCCGGTACCGCCGATCGATCGCTTCCCAGCTTGGGCTTGCACAAACGCATCGAAGATAGTATTGAGTTCGACCGATGCAATCCCTACACCTGTGTCAGCGACTACAAACTGGAGAATCGGCCGAGTTGTGGTTAATGCCCCTGTACCGTCCGCCTTAATGCTGACTTGCAAACTAATGCTTCCGCGATCGGTAAATTTGATGGCATTACTCAGCAGATTGAGCAAAACTTGGCGCAGTTTTTGAGCATCGGCAATAATAAATTGGGGAACTTCTGGCGCAATCTCGAAACAAAGGTCAAGTCCTTTAGAACTTGCTCGTTCCGCCAACATATTTCGGAGGGAATGCAGCAGCGAAATTAAGTCAAATCCGCTTTCTTCAACTGTGAAGTGTCCCGATTCAATTTTGGAAAGATCTAACACATCGTTAATCAAACTCAAGAGGTGTTCCCCACTCCGCCGAATTGTTTGCAGGTCTTCTTTTTGCTTGCAAGTTAAAGAGGGGTCATGGGTCATCACCTGGGCAAATCCTAGAATTACGTTGAGAGGAGTGCGTAATTCATGGCTCATATTGGCTAGGAAGGTACTTTTTGCCAAGTTCGCGGCTTCTGCTGCTTCCATTGCGTGCAGCAGTGCCAGTTCTTTCCGTTTGCGATTGCTGATGTCTTTGTGCGTTCCAATCATTCGTAAAGGCTTACCATCTTCATTGTAGGCAACGACTTTCCCGTAGTTAGCGATCCACTTCCACTCACCTGACTTGCAACGCACACGATAGTCAAAGGCATACTTAACTGAGCTATCTTGCAAGTGACTATTCAGAGACTCCAAAACCCAGAATTTATCATCAGGATGAATGATCTGGTTCCAGACGTTCACATCCATCACCAATTCACCCGGCTTGTAACCCAGCATTTCCTGGTAGTAGGAATTAATGTAAACTTCTCCAGTTTCAATTTTCCAATCCCATAGTCCATCTCCAGAGGCTTCTAGTGCCAGCATTAAGCGTTCCTCACTCCGTTGTAAAGCGGTTTCCGCTTGATGCTGTCGCGTCACATCGATCGCCACACCACCTACTAGCATTTGCCCTGATAAGTCGGGGATGAGAAATTTGTAAACCAGAAACTCACCCAGGGTTCCATCTCGACGGGACGCAATCTCAATCGTTTCCATTAGCTCGTTGGTTTGAGCAACCGTTTGGATATTGTCTAAAAATTGTTGGGCAATGGCGACGGGGTAAAGTTCAAAAATGGATTTTCCAATCAGATCCTCAGTGGGTAACTCGAAGGTATTGAGATAAGTCTGGCTGGCATAGAGCATTACACCATTTCCATCGGTAATCCAGGCAGGGGCAGGGCTGTGATTCATGAAGGCTTGGAAGCGAGTTTCACTCTCTCGGAGTGCCTGTTCTGCTTGTTGGCGTTCCGCTTCGTTCCGTTTGCGATCGCTGATATCCCGGCAAATACAGAAGTGCATCATCTGACCTTCTAATTCCACCCGGCTCCAGCTAATTTCCACGTCATACTCCGAACCATCCTTACGCCGATGTCGCGTCTCAAACAGAGGAAGATTTTTCTCTTTTCTTAACATAACTTGTAGTTCTTCCTTCGTCCATTGAGCATCCCAATCAAAGACATTAAGATTCATTGTTTCTTCCAGGGTGTAGCCCAGCATCCGCGCAAAACTCGGGCTAAAATCGACTATTTTTCCGAGCCGATCCATGATAACAACACCGTCCAGGGAAGTGTTGAAAAAGCCTTTACTTCGCCGAAGTTCCTGTTCGAGTGCAACTTCGGCTTTTTTGCGATCGCTAATATCTTTCATGAAGCAGTAATGCCCCAAAAATTGCTGCTGTTCGTCGTAAGTTGAAATCATCACCATTTGTTTGTAAAAAACCGAACCGTCTTTACGAATTCCTTTCATTTCAACTTCCACTCTGCCCTCTTTCACCATCGGCCAATAGAGGGTAATCAGTTTTTTCAATTCGTCGGGATGTATCGTATTTTCCCAGGACATCCCGATCATTTCTTCTGGCTGATAGCCTGTCATGTCAGCATAAGCTTTATTCACATAGAGATAACGCCCTTGTATATCCAGTTTGGAAATGCCGGACACCGCATTTTTCATCACCTCACTCATTTCTCTAAGCTCTGCTTCTGCGTGTTTGCGATCGGTGATATCTTCTGAAAAACAAAGTAGGTACTGGGGCTGATGCTGCTCGTCGTAAATGGGAATCTTCACAGTATGCAGCCAACGTTGACCCAGACTATGACTGTCAATAACTTCTTCGAGAATATCCTCAGTTTTACCTTTCTCAAAGGCTTCTCTATCCTTTTGGTCAAAAAATATAGCCTGTTCTATTGGGAAAAAATCATAACAGCTTTTGCCGATCGCTTGTTCGGATGAGATGCCAAATAACCGTTCGCTGGTTTTATTCCAAAACTGAAATCTGCCAAATCGTTTAGGCTCTGCGTCCTTAACAAAAATTGCCACCGGTAGATGATCCAACAGTGCTTGTAAGAAATTGCGAGTTGTTTGGATTTCCTGCTCTACTTTTTTGCGCTTAGTAATATCAATAAAGGTAACTACAACTTGTGTAATTTGACCATTTTTATCGATCTCGGGGTAGGCATTAACTAATACCCAAACACAACTATCAATGTCTTTTTTAATTCCTAATAGATAATTTTTTCGGGAACTTCCAGTGGATAAAACCTGATTGACCGGATATTCCTGTAGGGGCAGAACGCTGCCATCTTCCCGCACAAAATGCCAGGCCGGAGATATCGCGGTTTTTCCCAGCATTTGATCCATTGAAAGCCCTAGTAATTCACCGGCCGTTTCATTACATAATTGGATGCTGGTATCTGTCGCATGAATCACAAAACCCGCATTTAAGTTATCGATCAATTGCCGATATCTGGCTTCGCTTACCTGTAAAGCAACTTCAGCTTGCTTGCGCTCCGTAATGTCGCTGTGAGAGCCAGCCATCCGAATTACCTTACCTGCATTATCCCAAAGTGCCTGACCGCGATCGAGAATCCATTTGTAGGAACCATCTTTGCAGCGAATACGATGTTCTGTGAGATAGAAAGGAGTTTTCTTGGCAAAATGGTCTTGAACGGCTTGCATTACCCATCCCAAATCATCGGGATGTACCCGATTTCTCCATTCATCTACACTATTTTGAATTTCCTTCTCTTCATAGCCCAAGATTTCCTTCGAGCGACTAGAGAAGAAGACTTCGTTGGTTTGAACATTCCAATCCCAAATGCCGTCGTTATTACCGCGTACAGCCAGTTCCCAGCGTTCTTCACTTTGACGTAGTGCTGCTTCTGCTTGTTTGCGGTCAGCAATATTCCGAGCAATCTTTGAGGCTCCAATGATATTCCCTGTTTTATCTTTAATGGGGGAGACACTCATCGAGACATCGATTAATGTTCCATCTTTCCTCAGCCTCTTTGTATCGTAGTGTTCGATGCGTTCTCCTCGCTGGATTTTGGTGAGAACTTCGTTTTCCTCATCTCGATAGTCTGCGGGAATCAGTTTTGTCCCTGATTGCCCTACTATTTCGACGGCTGTATAGCCAAAAATTGTTTCTGCTCCTACATTCCAACTTGTAACTACACCCTCTAAATCTTTACTGAGAATGGCATCTTCCGAAGATTCAACGATCGCAGCTAGTCGAGCGATCGCCATTTCTGCCTGTTGTCGCTGGTGAATTTCCCATTGCAACTGGCGATTGGCTTTTTTGAATTTATCGACTTCGGAATAACTAACTTGTGCGAGATACACGACCAACATAAGCAACCCAACTAAAATCAAGCCACCTATTAACACAACTCTTGGTAAATAAAATTTTCCTTCTAGGAACTCTAAAGTTGGATAAACATCTATTCGCCAGTCTACACTATAGGCTTTTACTACAACTGTTTTAGGCTGTAAATAGTGAGATAAAATCTCTTGACCGTAGATCAAATCTGTGCCAGCATAGATAGCCACATTGTACCCGTGTGACACTTTTAAAATACTGTCAAATAGAGTTTGAAACTGAAAAATTCCGACAATAAACCCCTCAAATTGGTTCCCTACAAATAAAGGAAAACTTGCTATAAACCCTTCACCCCCTTGAACAAGTGAAATATTGCGACTTAAGATAGGTTGACGCAAATCACGAGCTACTTGCAAAGTAATTTTGCAACGCAGTTCCCGATTAAAATCTAGGTTTTGCGCTGCCTCATTCCCTGCCAGGGGCGCAACCCATCGCACTTTAAATGATGGATCGACTAATGCGATCGCCTGATAACCGTAGAAATCCTTTACATAAGCCTCAGCATCGGCTTCCCAAAGAGCCTTTGGTGTACCGCCATTAGCTTCCCAGCGATTCGCCATTTGCCGAAGTGTCAACACCCGAATTGATAATCCTTCGCTCAGTTGTGACTGAATCGCATTGGCTTCCTGCTGAATTAACTGCTCGATGTGGATTTGTCCGTTGATGGTTAGCTGTTGCCACGTAAATAAAACAGCAACAGAGGCCACCACACCCAGCAAAAGAGGTAGCAATCGTTTAAGTGGTGTTTGGCCTAAACTTATAATTACGTTGCGTCGAGGGATTACCATAAATTAAGCGAGAAATGAATAGAGATCTCTTCAATTTTTTGGGATATACTTGGGTAATTTAATGATGCAATAAAACTAAGGTTTTACCTGAAATCCAGTTAATAATAAGGCCATCTCTAAACTTTATACCCCCTAAGTTGAGCTGTTAAATTGCATCGGTAAAGAATGTTGTTTCTTAACCCCTAGCCCTTTAACTATATTTATATAGGGCGATGAGCTAGATCTGTTCAGATTGTAAATAGGTATTGTTTGCCAACATTGGCGACAAAACCAGTAGATTTGATGCTGGCCAACGTGACGCAGCATTTGATTCGAGCAGCAGGGGCAGTGGGTCATAAAGACCTATTTTTATAACTAAGGGTATTTCACTCTTGTTGCAAAGTGCTGTAAGCTCGCTTGAAGCAACCATAACAAGACCCGAGAGAAAAAAATAAATATTTGGTAAATAATATAAAAGGGTTAAGAAAAAGATACAAATTTAAACATTCCGTAATAAAAGTAAGAGCGCCAAGAATGTTTATCCCACAATAGGCACATTGTTACACACCTTGTAATGTCACCTCTGTTTTTTGAGAATTCTACACTATTCGGAGGCAATTTATGAAGGTATCACGGGCCGACAGTCGGGTGTAAAAGATGCGGTATGCGGAACAACCGATGCCTTCGCTAGCGACAGGATGCTGTTAGTCCCAGAAGCGCTGAGACAGGGTGTAACTCAAAGCCAATATTCTCTTAAACAGCAGCAGCCTTTAACCTGCATTTCCTACGGCATAATCTTGCCAGTAAGCGACACTGAATGGAAAGAAACAGTCAATAATTTTATTCGCAATCAAAGTTCGACGAACCTGTTGGAAAAAGTGAGCGGGCGCAATTCTCCTTTCCTACCAATGAGTGTCGCCGATCGAGATAAATGTATTTAATACCCACTCGGCTAAGCTGCTTCGCGCGCACCCGATGGAGAGGGGTAATACTAAATCCCCGTTAAAAACCCTTTGCTCCGACTCGACGATGGAAATCGCTCAAAAGTCCAACTTTCGTCCTCGCTGAGAGCGACTAAGAAACAAAGGGGTATTTAAGCCGGATTTCATATAAGCTGCGGATATTGTCAGGGCAAGTGCGATCGCCACTGCAACCAGTGGCGTCAATAGGCTCTAAACTGGATTCAGGAAGGCGCGCAGCACAGGTTTAGGAGGGTCATCAGTGACAACAGAAAAAAATTATCAATCGTCTTCTCTACCCACCTACGCGCGAAAAGAACTCCGGGAATTAGTTCGATCGCAGTTAAGGGCCCTGTTGGAAGAAGGAGACTTTAAAGGAGCAAAAGCGATTTTGCACCCGGTGCAGGAAGCAGACATAGCTGAAGCTATCGAAGGTCTGCCAGAAACCATGCAAGTAATAGCTTTCCGCTTGCTTTCCAAAGACGAAGCCATCGCAGTTTACGAATATCTCGACTCCAGCGTTCAGCAGTCCCTCTGCGAAAAATTCAAACGCCAAGAAGTCATTGATATTGTAGACAAAATGTCCCCGGACGATCGAGCTAAACTGTTTGACGAACTGCCGGCAATATTAGTCCGTCGCCTGTTGGGGGAATTGAGCCCGACGGAACGCGAAGCTACGGCTCAACTTTTGGGTTACGAAGCCAGTACCGCCGGTCGGATCATGACCCCGGAATATATTTCTCTGAAAGAAAGCTTTACCGTCGCCCAAGCTTTAGACCGAATTCGCTCTTTGGCTAGAACTACCGAAACAATTTATTCTCTTTACGTCACCGACGCCGGACGCAGCTTGACTGGCATTTTATCCTTGCGGGATTTAGTCACTTCGCCCCTCGACAAAACTGTCGGCGAAATTATGACCCGCGACGTAGTTTCTGTTCAAACAGGAACGGATCAAGAAGAAGTAGCTAGGCTGATCCAGCGTTACGATTTTTTAGCTGTGCCCGTTGTAGACCGCGAACAGCGGCTGGTCGGCATCATTACAGTTGACGACGCGATCGACATCTTAGAACAAGAAGCAGCCAAAGATATTTATACCTTGGGCGGCGTCCAGTCCGGCGGCGACAATTATTTTCAGACCGATTTAATTACCGTTGCCCGGAAAAGAGTCGTGTGGCTGTTTGTTCTGCTTTTAACTAATACTGTCACTGGCGCAATTATTAGAGCTCAAGAAGATATTTTGAACCAAGTAGTCGCCTTAGCAGCCTTTATTCCCCTGCTGACTGGCACTGGAGGCAATGTCGGAGCTCAGTCCTCAACTGTTGTAATTCGCGGTTTGAACACTGACGAAATTACAGCAATGGGCCCGTTTCAAGTAATTGTTCGGGAGGGGATGGCGGGAGCGCTGCTAGGAGGTATATTGGGGACTGTAGCGACGGGCTGGGCTTATACTCTGCAAGGGAGTTTAGCAGTGGCACTCGCGGTGGGAGTGAGTTTGTTTGCGATCGCAATTTTAGCTTCTATTGCCGGTTCAGCTCTGCCGTTTCTATTTCGTTCTTTGGGTTTAGACCCCGCTTTAATGTCTGCCCCCTTTATTACCACCGCAGTTGATGTCCTTGGGGTCTTGATTTATTTCACTTTAGCTCGACTAATTTTGCAGCTTTAATATATTTAATTACATGGCTGTCAATAAAAAACTTAATGGGTTTTTCACCATTACTCTATCCTGCGCCTGCGTGCAATTCCCTACCGGATAGTTGCGCTCGCGTACTTTATTGTTATCCGCATACTTGTACCAGTTGAAAAAAATAATGCAATTATAGGCCCACGCTCCCAACTCCAAGCTTCCTCAGTCATTCCACATCTAAAATCTAAAATCTAAAATCTAAAATGGTATTAGCCTATGTCATCATCCAATTCACCAACGAAAATCCAAAATCCCACGTCCAGCAATTTGTTAGAAACTGCTGAATTGGTTTTTCTTGCTGCCTCTGCTGTGGGATTGGCTGCTAGTTTGGTTTGGGGGCAGAGCGTTTATGCTCAAGTGCCTGTAGTGATTTCGTTGGTGTTGAATTTTGTGAACCGGCAGAAGCTGCACGGGCAAGTTAAAGCAAGTACGGCGGCCACGTTCGATCGCGTAAATCAACAAGCAGCTACTACCGATCGCGCGATCGAGGAATTGCAACTTGCTGTAAATGCTTTAGACGAAGCTGTTGCTCAAACATCTCGCGAAAATCTCAATGTTGGGCCTGGAGAAAACGTACACTCTCTCATTTCCGCAATTGAGAACCTGCGCCAGCGACTAATAATTTTAGAAAAAACTATTAAAATGATTCAAAGCGAGATCGAACTCACCAGCCGCCAATTCAAACAGCGACCGGAGTTGCAACAAGTCGAAACTTTGACAACAATAATTCTGGACTTGCAGCAGTTTATCAACGAACTGCCGCAGTGGGGCAGTTTGCAGCAGCGGCAGCTAACAGAACTTCAGCAAAAAGTAGACAATGCTTTGGCTGAGCTCTCAGAAGAAATTGCTGTGATTCCCAACCGCGTGCAAGAGGCGCTAGCTAGTCGCGGTGGGGAAATTAACCCACAGTTTGGTTCTGGTTTGAATGCCGATCAAAAGAATGGTTATCGACCTAAAACCCAGAATGAGAAAATTCGCCAGAAATATCCCAGAGCTTATGTCAAGTGGAGTCAGGATGAAGACGAAAATTTGAAGAAAGAATATGCTAGCGGTCAACAAATTGACGAATTAGCTCAGAGATTTCAGCGACAGCCTAGTGCCATTCGTTCGCGATTACAAAAATTAGGATTAATCGAATAATGGGAATGGTATAGACAAAAATGAGTAAATCTAAAATCTAAAATCTAAAATCGGCAATAACAAAGCGATCGCCCTTTTTTCAAAAGAGCGATCGCTTTGTTTCTGTATTCAGTACCGGCTGCCAACAGCGGGCCACTAACATTACATCTCCAGACTTTTTAGCCTGGGTCTACCTCATTTTAGAAATCTTGGGGTAACAAAGAACTTAAACGCTCCAACAAAGGATCGGAATTCCGAGGAGGAGCAACTTCAGCATCAGACACTACATTATCATCCGCCACAGATTCAGACTCAATCGGGCCAGGCTCTACTACTTTTGAAACTTGGGCAAAAGAAACTTGAGCAAACTTACTGTTAACAGTCCCCTGCAACTGATCCAACTGCGCGCTGAGTTGACTCAGGTGATGTTCCAGTCCCTCCAAACGGCTTAATTCCTCTGCCGAAACATTGTGCTCAAACTCAGCAAATTTGACCACAAGTTCAGCAATACGCTGTTCCAACCGCTGAAAGCTCTGTGTAGAGCTAGCAGACTCAGATACAGACAAAAACTGCCACAAAGCTTGCTTGCAGAGATTGCTGAAAGTCTGATACTTCGTGAAAGCCAACTCTTTTTCAATAGCGGCCAGCAAAGTTTGATCCGCAGCATCTTCCGTAAACGCCACCGAGAAATTCGCCTTATTTTTTGCCCACAGTGCCATAGGGTTCAAGCCTTAATGCGTTACTTTATCGTGGCTAGCTGAGCCTCAGCATAAATAAACTGTCCCAAAGCATTAGCTTTCCGGGAAGGCTGAGCCAAGTGAGCCTTAAGATTGGCGTCTTTAAGCAAAGGTTGCAAAACCTCCCAGAAAAACTCGCCGCCCCCGCCAGTCAGAACCACATCCGTCACACGTTCCGGCAGCCACTGCACCAAACGTTCGGACAGTTCGTTAGCGAAAGCCTCCCGCAAATCCTTAATAATCGGATCTAAATTAGTCGGCTTAGTCGCTCCTCTGGGACGGTAAAAACGCTGGCCCTCGGGTTTATTCACCGCTTCCAGTAAAGACAGCGATTGAGGGTCTGCTCCCGGAATCTTTGAGGCAACTTGTTCGTAGAACTTGTTCATTGCGAAGGAATCGCTCTTAGAAGCCGCCCGGGCGAACCGGAAACGATCGACCATTAACAAATCGGTAGTTTGGTGTCCGATATCAACAACAGCCACCGACAGTTCGGGCAACTCCGGCGTAAACTCCTTGTTATCTTGAGCCTCACACCAAATCAGGCTGCCGAACCCTTCCGGCATCACCCAAACGTGACTGATGTTAATATCCACCCGCTCGCCCCGGTACACCACAACGTGGGGAGAGCGCAGTTGGCTGATAATCTCTTCCTTTTCCTTCTCAAACTGATCCTGCGAATAAAACGGCAAACCCAGCACAACTGCTACTTCGCCCTTCATCTGGAAATATCCAGCACAGGAAAAGACCTTAACCAAAGCATCTACTACTTTCGACTGGTCGGCGCCACCGAGATTAGCGCCAAAATCTGCCGCCAGTTGACCGATCGCGTACCCCTTGCCCTGGTACTCCAGCCACATATCCAACAGAGGGTCTGTTGCTTTCGACTCAAAGCTGCCACCCCGCACCTTTTCCACGGGCATAGTAGCCACGTTGGCAGGGATGAAAACAACGCTACTCGGGTTGCGACTCACGCAAGCTTTAGTTGCCGTCCGACCCAAATCAGCACTAATAATCGATTTGTTAGAAGCGACTTTAGTCTGCTGGGTCAGCATAGCCGAATTAGGAACAAGCTGTCTAGTTGTCATTGAAATGTGTTACCTCACTGAGCCTCACCATTATCATGCCTTATCCCTTGACACTGCCACGCTTAAAGACAGTGGGTTTTGCGGCGATTCTTCTAACTCTACCTAGATCGGTATCGAAATCAGCACCAAACATTATATTCGGGACGATCGCCCTTACCGTAACTAACCTAACTTTTTCTGGAGCGATCGTGGTCGAAGCTCTGTTGCCTGAGAGTGCATTGTTAAGTTAAATTTAGTTAAGATTCTGAGTGTAAACTTTTGTCGCACTTCTCCGACACCGCGATCTTACCCGATCTGTCCCCCATTCAAGGCATCCGCATTTATGAAAATTTCTTGGCGAACTATACTACTTTGGACTTTACCCGCCTTAGTCATCGGCTTTTTCTTGTGGCAGGGGGCCTTTGCCCCATCCCCGGCAGAAATGAGCAAGAACACCGCCAGCACCCGCCTGAGCTACGGTCGATTCTTAGATTACTTAAACGCCGGTCGAGTGACCAGCGTTGACCTTTACGACGGAGGTCGGACGGCTATTGTCCTAGCAGTCGATCCCGAACTGGACAATCACGAGCAGCGGTGGCGGGTAGACTTGCCCTCAAATGCCCCGGAACTGGTTTCTAGGCTCAGAGACTCCAAAATCAGCTTCGACACTCACCCACTACGCAACGACGGTGCTGTCTGGGGACTTTTAGGCAATTTAGTATTTCCCCTCTTGTTAGTAGGAGGCCTGTTTTTCCTCTTCCGCCGCGGTGGCAACGTTCCCGGCGGCCCGGGCCAAGCCATGAATTTTGGCAAATCCAAAGCTCGCTTTCAAATGGAAGCTAAAACAGGCGTACTGTTCGACGACGTAGCAGGCGTTGAGGAAGCCAAAGAAGAACTACAAGAAGTAGTGACATTCCTCAAAAAACCCGAACGCTTCACCGCAGTCGGGGCGAAGATTCCCAAAGGCGTGCTGCTAGTGGGCCCTCCCGGAACAGGTAAAACCCTGCTGGCAAAAGCGATCGCAGGCGAAGCCGGCGTGCCTTTCTTCAGCATCTCCGGTTCGGAATTTGTTGAAATGTTCGTCGGTGTCGGCGCTTCCCGCGTTCGGGACTTGTTCAAGAAAGCTAAAGAAAATGCTCCTTGCATCATCTTCATCGATGAAATCGATGCAGTCGGTCGCCAACGCGGCGCCGGTATCGGCGGCGGTAACGACGAACGGGAACAAACCCTGAACCAGTTGCTGACGGAAATGGACGGTTTTGAGGGCAATACTGGCATTATCATCATTGCTGCCACCAACCGCCCCGACGTGCTCGACTCAGCGCTGCTGCGTCCGGGACGTTTTGACCGCCAAGTTACTGTAGATACGCCGGATATTAAAGGCCGCTTGGAAATTTTGGAAGTTCACGCGCGCAACAAGAAGCTGTCTGCGGAAATTTCTTTGGACGCCATCGCCCGCCGTACTCCTGGTTTTACCGGCGCTGATTTGGCTAACTTGCTCAACGAAGCGGCTATTTTAACCGCCCGCCGCCGCAAAGAAGCGATTACGATGCTCGAAGTTGACGATGCAGTCGATCGCGTGGTAGCAGGTATGGAAGGCACTCCCTTGGTGGACAGCAAGAGCAAGCGCTTGATTGCTTACCACGAAATCGGCCACGCGATCGTCGGTACAATCATTCAAGCCCACGATCCAGTTCAAAAAGTTACCTTAGTTCCTCGCGGACAGGCCCGCGGCTTGACTTGGTTCATGCCCAGCGAAGACCAAGGTTTGATTTCTCGATCGCAAATTTTAGCCCGGATTAGCGGTGCTTTAGGTGGCCGCGCAGCCGAAGAAGTAGTTTTCGGCGATGCCGAAGTAACTACCGGTGCCGGCAACGACTTGCAGCAAGTAAGCGGCATGGCGCGGCAAATGGTGACTCGCTACGGGATGTCTACCTTGGGCCCGATCGCCCTGGAAGCTCAACAAAGCGAAATTTTCCTCGGCCGCGACTACACAGCGCGATCGGAATATTCCGAAGAAATAGCCTCTCGGATTGACGGACAAGTTCGATCGATTGTCGATCATTGCTACGAAGACGCCCGCCGAATTATTCGCGAAAATCGCACCGTGATCGATCGCTTAGTCGATTTGTTGATCGAAAAAGAAACCATCGACGGCGAAGAGTTGCGCCTAATCGTCTCTGAATACACTTTTGTTCCTGAAAAAGAACAATACGTTCCTCAGCTTTAAGACTTGTTTAAAGATTACGGACACGGCATTGCCGTGTCTTTAAAAAGTAGGGACGTGGCACTATTGCCACGTCCCTACTTTTTTATTAAACTGTCAATAATATTAAACCGCCCCTAAACGCCAATTAACGCAGATGAATACTACATTTGCCATACATACTAATAATTCGTCATTTTTTTTAATAGCAACTTTTATTTTTGTTTGTGTCAATACTTTGAGCGCCCGCGCTGAAAAATTAAGATGTTTTGTAGATATTTGCATCGACCCCAGCAGCGTTGAATTAAGTAAATCCGATATTCCCGGTGCTCCTTCTTATCCAGTCAGAACTATTTTAGGAACTCAACAGTTTAGTAAGGAGAAATTGTTGGCGCAAATGGAAGTTAACTGCCAGCAGGGACAGTTTAGAACTGTTAGAGTTAGCGAAGATGGCGAAAATTGGTCTAATTTCGATCCGAGATGGACTTTAGTCGATCGCAACTCATCTTTGTCTCGGCTGGTTGACTATACTTGTAAATTGGCGATCGCAGAACAATAGAATAAATAAGTATACCCCGAAAAAAAACCGCTCGCCTATATCTTCAACCTTGGGCTTGCGGGTGCAAGTCGGACAAGCAGCGATTTCAACCGCCGAGTGTTAATATTACACTCACTCTAAAATCTAAAATCTAAAATCTAAAATCGGATGACAAACCCCACCGAATACCGGCAAAGACGCGAACAATTAATGGCAAAAATTGGCAGCGGGACGGCGATATTTCGCAGCGCCCCCGCTGCCGTCATGCACAACGATGTAGAATATGCCTACCGACAAGATAGCGACTTTTTCTACTTGACCGGTTTCAACGAAGCTGCGGCGGTAGCAGTGATCGCGCCGCACCACGAAGAACACAAATTTGTGTTGTTTGTGCAGCCAAAAGACTTGGAAAAAGAAACTTGGCACGGTTATCGCGCCGGAGTAGAAGGCGCTAAGGAATTGTACGGCGCGGATGAAGCTTTCCCCATCGCCGAACTTGCGGAAAAATTGCCGAAATATTTAGAAAAGGCCGATCGCATATACTATCACTTCGGGCGCGATCGTACTTTCGACCAAACAGTCCTCAATCACTGGCAGCGCTTGATGGCAACCTACCCGAAACGCGGCACAGGCCCCACAGCAATCGAAGATTCCAACATTATTTTACACCCGATGCGGCTGGTGAAAAGCGAAACTGAATTAGCATTAATGCGAAAAGCGGCTAATATCTCAGTTGCAGCGCACAACCGCGCCCAAGAATTCGCCAAACCGGGCAGATACGAATATGAAATTCAAGCTGAAATAGAACATACTTTTGGCTTAAATGGTTGCACTCCCGCTTACCCTTCAATTGTTGCATCCGGTTACAATGCCTGCGTCCTCCACTACATCGAAAACAACAGGCAAATGCAGGAAAACGATTTGCTGCTAATAGATGCCGGTTGTGCTTGCGGGTACTACAACGCCGATATTACTCGCACCTTTCCTGTTAGCGGCAAATTTACAGCCGAACAACAGATAATTTATGACTTAGTTTTGCAAGCACAATTGCAGGCAATTAGTCAAGTCTATCCCGGAAATCCTTACAGCAAAATTCATGAAACGGCAGTGCGCGTTTTGGTGGAAGGTTTAATGGATTTAAAACTGTTGGTGGGCGACATTGAAGAGATAATTAAAGAAGAGAAATACAAGCCATTTTATATGCACCGCACTGGTCATTGGCTGGGACTGGACGTGCACGATGTCGGCGTTTATCAGTACGGCGAAAATCCGCAAGTTTTGCAGGCAGGACAAGTGCTGACTGTGGAACCGGGGATTTATATTTCTCCTTATATTAAGCCTGTTGAAGGACAGCCGGAGGTTCCTGAAAAATGGCGCGGTATTGGCGTGAGAATTGAAGATGATGTTTTGGTGACAGTGGATTGTCATGAAGTCTTGACGGCTGGAGTTCCTAAATGAATGAAGGAAGAAGGAAGAAATTAAGAAAAACTTTGGCTAATTAAGTTAGCAGGGAAGGCTTGAGCTTTGTTAGTATTGGCTTGAAAAAGCTCAAGTCCGCAACTGCAAAACATAAAGCATTATGTGTATTGATCCTACAAAGGGCGATCGACCTCTCGAAACCTGCGAAGCATTAGTAGCAGAGCAAAAAGCCAAAATTCGGCAACTGGAAGAGCATTTGCAGCAGCAGAGAGAATTGTGTCAGAAATTAGAAGCACAAGTCAAAGCATTGGAAAATGCTGGCTTTTCGGGTTCCGTAACTGAATCAGATAGCACCGAGGACGAGCGCATTCAGTTAATCGCATCTCTGGAAAAAAGCCAGGAAATGTACCGAATTCTCATCAAACATTATCCAAATGGCTCGGTGTTGTTGTTCGATCGCGATTTGCGCTATACTCTGGTTGACGGTCAAGGTTTGGCAGCAGTTGGTTTGTCTAAAGAACTGTTGGAAGGCAAAACCTTGTGGGAAGTATCCCCACCTGAAGATTGGCAACTTTTTGAGACTAAATATCGTGCGGCTTTGGCGGGAAAAGAGAATACTTTTGAATATAAATACGGAAATCGCGTTTATTTAATAACAGTTGCTCCCGTCGAAAATGACCGGGAAGAAATTTTTGCAGGAATGCTCGTTACTCAAGATATTACCGAAAAAAAACAGGCAGAAATAGCGCTGGAAGAAATCAAAAATCAGCTAGAAATTAAATATCAAAAGCGCACTGAAGACTTGAAAACAGCAAACGATCAATTGCAGGAAGAAATTCTCTCTCGCTGGCGCGCCGAAAAAGCTCTGCGGGAAAGCCAGGAACAGCTAGAATTGTTTTTCTCTCAATCTTTAGAGGGCTTTTTCTTTGTGATGCTGGACGAACCCGTACACTGGGACGATACAGTTGACAAAGAAAAAGTGTTGGATTACGTGTTTGCTAACGGGCGGGTAACGAAGGCGAATGATGCTTTGATAGCTCAATACGGAGGTATTAGGGAACAGTTTATTGGCCGCACGCTTGACTCTTTATTCTCCCGCAACTTTACTGGCTGCAGAGAGATAATCAAGCAATTTTTTGATGAAGGCAGAATTCATATCGAAAATGACAATCGCAAGTTTGACGGGGATATAATTTGGGTGGAAGGCGACTATATTTGCATTTACGATTCCCACGGCCGAATCGTGGGGTATTTTGGCGTGCAGCGCGATATTAGCGATCGCAAAAAAACAGAAGCAGCACTGAAAGAAAGCGAAGAAAGGTTCCGACAGCTAGCAGAAAACATTGAAAGCGTGTTTTGGATGATAAACGTTCAACCCCAGGAAATTATTTATATCAGTCCGGGTTACGAAAAGATTTGGGGCAGAAGCTGCGCTGATTTGTATGCTAACGGGCGCTTTTTTGCAGATTCCCTCCATCCAGAAGATCGCGAGCGCGTTATTGCTAATTTAACTAGAAAAATTGAGTCTGAAGACGAGATAGAATATAGAATTGTCAGGCCGGACGGCAAAATCCGCTGGATTCGCGATCGGGCTTTTCCGATTAAAAATCAATCTGGTAAAGTTTACCGCATCGTGGGCCTTGCAGTAGATATTACCGCCCGCAAACAGGCAGAAAAAACCATCCGCGAAAATGAAGAACGCTTCCGCCAGTTAGCAGAAAATAGCCAAGATTGCTTCTGGCTAATTTCTGCTGAGTTCACCGGTTTATTGTATCTGAGTCCAGCTTACGAACAAATCTGGGCGCGCAGCCGCGAAGGATTGTATGCAGATCCCTTAAAATTCATGGAGTGGGTGCATCCAGAGGATAAACCTTTGTTGCAAGAGGCAATTAGGAGAGTGTTACAGGGCGAATCCACCAGTACCGAATATCGGTTTTTTCGGTCAGACGGCACAATGCGCTGGTTATGCGATCGAGCTTTTCCCATTTACGACGAATCGGGCAAAATTTACCGCATCGCGGGTATTGCTGAAGATATCAGCGATCGCAAATTTACCGAGGCCCGCATTCAAGCAGCACTCCGCGAAAAAGAAGTATTGCTCAAAGAAATTCACCACCGAGTCAAAAATAATATGCAGATAATTTCTAGCCTGCTGCAACTTCAAGCTCAATACATTGAAGACGAACCGACGCTAGCTTTATTTGAAGAAAGCCAGACCCGCATACATTCAATGGCTCTAATTCACGAGCAACTTTATCAATCCGACAATCTCGATCAGATCGCCCTTTCTCCCTACGTCGAAAATTTGGTTGCTAATTTGTATCAATCTTTTGGTTGTGGGAACACTCCCATCCAATTTAACCTCAAAATTGACCCCATTTATTTAAACATAGAAACAGCCATTCCGTGCGGCTTAATTATTAACGAGCTGGTTTCTAACTCTTTAAAATATGCCTTTGTTTTAAGTTTAGCAGGTGAAATTGCTATTAAATTTCAGGAAATAAATGACCACCAATTTCATTTAACTATTCAAGATAACGGTCGCGGATTTCCGGCAGATTTAGATATAGAAAATAGTGAAACTTTAGGATTGCGATTAGTGAAAATGTTGGCGTACCAATTAGAGGGAACGCTGGCCATTGACAGTCAGTGTGGCATCTGCTATAATCTAATTTTTAAAGAGTTAAATTATCGGCGGCGCATTTAAGTAAAAATGAACTCTATAAAAGTTTTGGTTGTAGAAGACGAAGTTATTGTGGCCCAAGACATAGCAGGTCGATTAAAAAAACTGGGATATGCAGTAACAGCTACAGTTTCTTCAGGAGAAGAAGCCATTCAAAAAGCAATAGAAAACCCCCCCGATTTAGTGTTGATGGATATCGTGCTTAAAGGTGACATGGACGGGGTAACAGCGGCCGAGAAAATCCGAATTAATAGGAATGTGCCGACAGTATTTTTAACAGCTTATGCCGACGATCAAACGCTGCATAGAGCAAAACTCACAGACCCATTCGGTTATATTATCAAACCATTTCAACAAAATGATTTGCGGGTGGCGATCGAGATTGCCCTGCACAGACACGAAATCGAAACCAAGATGCGAGAAGCTCTCAAAGCTGCGGAAGCAGCCAGAGAGTCGATGGAAGAAAAATCGCACCGCCAAAACCAGTATATTTCAATGGCCGCTCACGAATTGCGGAACCCGCTCAACGCGATTTTAATCTCTGCGGAACTGCTAAAGCTCGATCGAACTCGCAGCAGTGACGAATCCCAAGTGAGAACCCTGCGGCTGGTGCACTCAGCTACCCAAAAAATGAACCAGCTAATCGACGATATGCTGTTCATGGGTCGAGCAGAAGCAGGCCAACTCAAATGCAATCCATTACCGATAAATTTAGTCGAATTTTGTCAAGACTTGCTCGATCAATTGCAGTTAGGAAATGAAGCCAAACACAAACTAACATTAATCCCGTCCGATGTTACGAGCGCGATGTTAGATCAACAATTGCTGCACGGCATTATTTCTAACTTAATCGTCAACGCCATCAAATATTCCCCCAACGGCGGGCAAGTCACCTTGGAATTGGAATGCCGTCCAGCAAGCGAAGGAGACAAAGAAGCTATTTTCTGCTTGTCTCCTCACTCTTTCTTTTCCAATTCATACTTTACCAATATTAACTCTCCCTTACTAATTATCCGCATCCGAGACGAAGGTATCGGCATCCCAGAAACTGAAGTAGGGAAAATATTTGAAATGTTTTACCGATGCAAGAATACTGGGAAGATTAAAGGTAACGGTTTGGGGTTAACAATTGTTAAAAAAGCTGTGGAATTGCAAGGAGGTGCGATCGCCTGCGAAAGCAAAATGGGCGTGGGTACAACCTTCACAGTCGCGCTTCCTTACGTAGCACTTTCCTGTTCGACTCAACGGCAAACAACTTAAATACCACTACAAACACTAATCAAAGTGTTGCAAAATCCACTCCACCGCTGCGGCTAAATTTGCTGCAATAAAATCCGGTTTAGTATGGTGCTGATACTCCCCACTCAACACACTTTCTCCGTAACCAGTCTGCACCAAAATACCAGTACAGCCCGCATTGTGAGCCATATCAACATCAGTGGCTTTATCCCCGACCATAAAACTATTTCGCAAATCTAAATCCTGTTCCCAAGCCGCCGCTACCAACATCCCTGTATTTGGTTTTCGCCACGTTGTATACCGCGTAAATTCTGGGTTGGTTCCGCCTTCGGCTGCGCTTAAATAAGGACAGTAATAAAGAGCATCTAACTTAGCTCCTGCTTCATTTTCTAATAGCTGACAGAGGCGTTTGTGCAAAGCTTCTACGTGGCTAACCGGATAATAACCCCTCGCCGGGCCGGATTGATTGGAAACCAAACAGCAAAATATTTGTTTGTCATTTAAACGGCGTACAGCTTGGGCTACTCCGGGGATTAAATGCAAATCTTCTACTTTGTGAATGTAACCAGCTTCGATATTGAGGACGCCATCTCTGTCAAGAAATACTGCTCGTTTCATTGTTGTATTGTTGCTTGAAAATTGGGTTTAGGGTGAGGATGCGGCAGTGTTCGTTGGTGTTAACTTAAGCCTAAAAACCTTTGTATCTATCGTTTATAGTCGAGTCTAGATCCCCCTAAATCCCCCTTAATAAGGGGGACTTTGAGTGTTCCAGTCCTCCTCTTTTTCCGCTTGGGACTTTGACTACTCTTGTCCCCCCCTTATTAAGGGGGGTTAGGGGGGATCGGGAAGACTGGACAAGGAAGACTATAGGCTGGCACAGCGAAAATCTAGGTACGATCATCATTCTAAAATAGATTGTTTGCCTAACCATTCGCGGAAACTATTATGATACAAACTATAGCAAATTTCTCCTCCAATTTCTTGTTGAGTTAAGAACTCGATCCAATTGTCTAACGCTTTTTCAACATCGTATTCATCCCGATCAATTATATTGGATATCGCACTTACAGATAAACTTGCTGTTGATTTTACCAAAACATTCAGCACAGACAACTCGATCGCCGATAAAGCATCACCTCTCATCCGCAGCCAGTGGTTTTGATAATACGCTGCTAAACCGGGAGGAAGTTCAGAGACAAGTGAGGACTCCCCCAGATTAGCATCGGGGTGTGAATTCTCGTTAATCGCAGGTAACATCTGACTCAGATACATGAAATTGTTTTCGCTGACAGTTGCGAGTTGTTGATCCAATTCCGGTGCAGTTAAATCCGGTGCGGTTGATAGGTATTGCTGAATGTAGTTCAGCGCATCCTCCCGATTTTGGGCGGGATAATCTCTTAAATCGAGGGTTTGAGAGGGCGTTTCAATTAACAAACCGGATTTCTCTCTCAAAAACGGGCGGCGGGCGAGGATAAAATAAGTACGATCGCCCAAATATCTCGGCAGATAAAACAGATTTGTGCTGGGAGGCTGACTCGTGCGGGCGATCGCGTCTACAGAATCAATGACTATTATCAACTTTTGGCGATCGTTTAATTTATCGCTAATTTGCTGAAGCAACAAAGACAGAAACCAACTCCCATCATCGGATTCGAGATTTTGAAGTTGAGATTTGAGCTTGACAATTTCGGATGTTTCCCCATTGGCGGCAAGGTATTTGTCAATCAGTTGAGTGCAGACAGAAGCGAGAAAATCTTCAGCTCGATTTTTGCCCTCAACTGCAGCGTTGTAATAGATACTGCGAGGATGGGCCCTGACATATTGGGCGAGGATGGAACTTTTGCCGCAGCCGGGAGTGCCGACAATTGTGAAATAACCGCGGCTGTGGGAGCTCAGAAAGTCGGATATGGCAGAAAAAACAAACTTGCGCCCGACAAAATTCTCGGTTTTTTCTCGCAGGAGTTGCTGAAATTCTTTTGGGTAAGAATCGGTAGAGATGGGAGTTGAGAGAGGTGAGGAATTCATGTTAGTGCCTCCATCCCTTCTAGTCGCAGGAAATATACGCGGCCGGATGTGTCGCCTGCGACAATTGTGACTCCATCGGGTGCGATGGTGCAAGAGGCGATCGGGCTTTCAGCCGTGAAACTGGCAATAACCTTTCCACTCGACAAATCCCAGAGTTTGATAGTATTGTTTGAACCAAAAATCACACGCTTGCCATCAGCATTGATGGCTACTGCTTTTACCGAATTGCTGTGACTTTTGAGAGTAAACAGTTGCTTTCCGGTTGTTAAATCCCAGACTTTGAAGATATTATCTAAGGAACCAGAAATTGCCCGCTTGCCATAACTGCTGATGGCTACTACTTTTACCGAGTAGGTGTGACCTTTTAAAGTAAATAGTTCCTTTCCAGTGGTTAAATCCCAGACTTTGAGGGTTTTATCATCTGAACCAGAAATCGCCCGCTTGCCATCAGGAGTGACAGCTACTGTTTTTATCCAACTCCTATCACCTTCTTCGGGAGGAAATAGTTCCTTTCCAGTGGTTAAATCCCAGACTTTGAGTATATTGTCTAAGGAAACAGAAATCGCCCGCTTGCCATCAGGAGTCACGGCTACTGCTGTTACCCAATTGCTGTGACCTTTGAGAGTAAACTGTTCCTTTCCAGTGGTTAAATCCCAGATTTTGAGGGTTTTATCATCGGAACCAGAAATCGCCCGCTTGCCATCAGGAGTCACGGCTATTGCATTTACCGAGTAGCTGTGACCTTTAAGAGTAAACAGTTCTTTTCCAGTTGTTAAATCCCAGACTTTGAGGGTTTTGTCATCTAAACCATAAATCGCCCGCTTGCCATCAGGAGTCACGGCGACTGCATTTACCGAGTAGCTGTGACCTTTGAGAGTAAACTGTTCCTTTCGAGTGGTTAAATCCCAGACTTTGAGGGTTTTGTCATCTGAACCAGAAATCGCCTGCTTGCCATCAGGAGTGACGGCTACTAAATTTACCGAGTCGCTATGACCGTTGAGAGTAAACAGTTCTTGTCCAGGGGTTAAATCCCACACTTTGAGATTTTTGTCCCAGGAACCAGAAATCGCCCGCTTGCCATCAGGAGTCACGGCTATTGCATTTACCGAGTAGCTGTGGCCTTTAAGAGTAAACAGTTCCTTTCCAGTTGTTAAATCCCAGACTTTGAGGGTTTTGTCCCAGGAACCAGAAATTACCCGTTTCCCATCAGTAGTGACGACTATTGCATTTACTGAGTAGCTGTGGCCTTTAAGAGTAAACAGTTCCTTTCCAGTTGTTAAATCCCAAACTTTGATGCTGTTACTCCACGAACCAGAAATCGCCCGCTTGCCATCAGGAGTCACGGCTACTGTATTTACCGAGTCGCTGTGACCTTTGAGAGTAAACTGTTCCTTTCCAGTGGTTAAATCCCAGATTTTGAGCGTTTCGTCATTTGAACCAGAAATCGCCCGCTTGCCATCAGGAGTCACGGCGACTGCATTTACCGATTTGCTGTGACCTTTGAGAGTAAACTGTTCCTTTCCAGTGGTTAAATCCCAGATTTTGAGCGTTTCGTCATTTGAACCAG
>NZ_JAUBRN010000049.1:42990-61205 GCF_036701875.1 Microcoleus sp. MON1_C5
AAATCGCCCGCTTGCCATCAGGAGTCACGGCGACTGCATTTACCGACTCGCTGTGACCTTCGAGGGTACGCAGCAGTCCGCTGCCAGGGGGAGTGATACAGGGTGTCAAAGGACGCAACCAAGGTACTGCTTTCCACAGCTTTGCTACCTCTAGTATTGCCTGAATCTCTGGTATTTCAAAGTAAAGTAAGCGCCCTAACAATTGCGCGGCTAGTTGGGTCTTATCTCGCTCCAAAATATCTGCTGACATCCACAGTACAGCTCGAATCAAGTTCACCGTTTTCACTTTTTCTGGGTTGTACCCTGGGTGACTTAATGCTTCTGAATCGTCAACCAAATTGAAGTCATCAATAAGTACCTGCACCCCAAAATCAGGATGCTGAAGTTTGGTTATCATAAAATTAAAATCAGTCAGTATTTGATAATATTTTTCTAGATTTCCATAGTTGACATAATTGAGTGGCAAGCCCAGATAAGCACTTTGACAGTAAAGTTTTTCGCCCGCAAACTTATCAGCAAATTCTCTCATCTCACGCCATCCTCTTTTCTAAATACTCAGCAATCCTTTGATTTACTTCCTTAAATATCTTCCGCTTTGAATCCATCTCCCGTTTGGCTTTCAGAAAGTCAAAGAAACTAGCATGATAGATCGTGTAGCAGGTGTCTCCGTCTACATTCTGCTTTTTCAAATACTCCACCCACTCATCTAAAACTGCTTTCACATCACATTCATCCACATCGGCAATTCCAGCAATCATCTCGCAGGGAATCGCAGTTTTGATTTCTAGTAAAATATACAAGACAATCTCCATCAATTGCCCAGGGTTAGCTTCCAACCCCATCCGCACCCAATGATTTTGATAATACTCTTGCAGCCCGTATGGCAATTGCGTTAAACTCCAGTCATTGTAATCGCCATTAGCAATTGCTGGCAAAACATAGCGCAAATACATAAAATTTTTTTCGCTCTTGTTGGCCAATTGTTCGACAAAACTTGCATCAAGAATGCCCCGCTCTTGAATCCAGTTTCTCAGTCCCTCCTTATAGTCAGAATCGGCATTTATAACAAAAATAATATACTCTTTGATATCATCTTGATTAAAATTGACATACTGGTCATCTCTCAAATCTAATTCTTTGACCGGAACTCCCGGAGATACAGACAGTCGCTTTTTACCGAGGTGATAAGGTCGCCTAGTCAGCAGGAAATAAACGTTATCTGGCAGAGTTGTCGGTAAATGTAAAAGATTTTCTCCCGGTTCTTGTTCGACTTCATCCAGTGCATCAACTGCAATTACCAAACGTTCGCCAGCAGTGAGTTTTCCCGCCACCTTTGCCAGTAACGTCGGTAAATCTGCATCTGCTGAATTTGGCAATTGATAGCGGTCAATTAATTGCTGGCGAATGCTCTTCAAAAACAATTCTGGTCTGTTGCGGCGTTCGACGAGAATATTGAAATAGCAGGGAGATTTATGTTCGGAGACGTATTTGGCAACGATCGAACTTTTGCCCATTCCCGCATCCCCGATGATTGTAAAATAACCGTGAGGATTTTCCTTGATAAAGTCCTGAAAAGCCTTAAAAACAAATCGTCGGCCGCAAAAGATTTTAATTTTTTCTGCTATAAGTGATTCAAACTCTGGCGGCAGCGAATTTTTGGCATACCAATTTTTTGGATCGACTATATCTGTCGGTTCTATTCCTAATGCTTTAGCAATATTAGTTACTGCCTCTCTTCCCACGCCATTGGGGCATTTTTTTGTACCAAGTAAGCGCTTAATTGTGTCCTCGCAAACATTAGCTTTTCTCCCTAGTTCTGCTATCGTTAGTCCAGCTTCCTGGTATGATTCTCTGAGCTGGCGTTTTCCAGTTTCACTCAATTGAACTGTATCGGATTGGCGCATAGTAATTTGTTAGGTATGGTTGTTAGTTTGTCAGTTAATTCGATAATTCGATGATCCGACAGTCCGACAGGGGTTGAAACCCCTGTCTCATAGCGAAAGTCGTCTCAAGACGACTATAAATTAGTATTTTAGTCGGTTGCAACCGACTTCTGCTATTAGCCGGGAAATGAATTTCCTGGCGGATTTCGGGGGAATGAAACAGCATTGGGGCTAGCGGGAGCGAGATTTCATTATTATTCATCCGTAACTCCGCTCGCACTCACATTCTATATTTAAATATTTGTGTCTGTCTAGGGCAGATAGGTTTTAATCTCCTGCCCTATCTGCCCCAAAAATTAGGGCATATCGCAAATTAAAACTCGCCCTATAAGCCCTAGACTCTCGCTGTTTGCTTCGGTAGAGTAATTGTAGAAACAAAAAATTATCCGTATTTAGGAGAGGAAACAGTTATGAATTTTAACTTATTCGGAGACTCGCAACCTGCTGAAGATTATAGCGAAATTAAGAACGAAATCCTGCGAGAATGGTTGCGACAAGTTCGCCAAAGCTACAATCTTGCCCTTTTTGTCACCGCCGCATCCGCAATGGTTACTTTCGGAGGTATCGGACTTCTATTTTGTGACAAAATACCAGAGGCTACTCTCACTGCTTCGGGCGGATTGTTGACAAGTTTGGGCAGCGTTGAGTTTGCCAAGCAAAAGAAGAAGGAATTGCAGCAGATGATGGATGATTTGGAAGACTAACATTGAGTTTTAGCTCCCCCACTTCTTTCCTCGTCCCCCGGCTCTGGCTCCTGTGAAGCGCACACAAGCAGCGAGGCAGAGCCTCTAGATAGTGGTTCCCAGGCAGAGCCTGGAAACCAGCTAAAAGTCCTTACTACGAACTTTTGTTCTTAGCCGCCCCAAACCTTCTTCAAAACATCTTGAGGAGAGATGTCTGCCATTTTGCCAGTAGGAGATTTAATGCCCAAAAATCGATCGCTCTTTGGCAACAATTTCGCCGGTTCAGTCGGGCCAAACAAAGCTATTGTATAAGTTTGAACCGCCACAGCTAAGTGCATCGGCGCACTGTCAGTACATATCATCAAATTAGCAGCAGCAATAGTGGCAGCCAACTTGCCGACATCATCCGGCGAGATAACTTTTACATTTGGACATGACTCGACTAACTTTTTCACGAAGTCTGCATCTTCGGGGCCTTTCACAACAACAACAGGCAAATTCGGCTGCCGCTGCTGACAATCTTCAATTATTTGCTTCCAGTTGTCTGTAGGGTAAATTTTGTCAATACCTTTAGACACAGCTAATTGACTCGAACCGCCGTGAATTAGAATGTAACCGCTTTCTTTTACGCCCAACCGCTGCTGTTCGGCTTCCGCCCACTGAATGTCCTGTTTTGGTACATTAATTGCGATCGCCGGACAAGGATTTGTAATGTTAAATCCTTGCAGCAAATCGTGGTACATTGAAGCCGCGTACTGTTCAGTTTTCAGCGGTATCGCAGCGGTGAGAAATCGAGCGCCATTGGTTCCCGAATAGCCAACTCTCTGCGGAATGCCGGTCAGCCACAGCAGCAGCCCTACAGTCCACCGCTGGCCGAGGGAAATAACTGCTTCGTATTCGCGATCGCGAATTACGCCCAGTAAATTGCCCAAATCTGCCATAGCGTTGCGGTCTTTGAAATTGTACGTCAAGACTTCTTTGACGGATTTGCAGACTCGGTAAGCACCCTTTGCCCTCGGTTCCACGATGACATCAATTTGCGCGTCGGGATAAGACTGCTTGAGGTCATCAAGAGTGGGGAAAAATAAAATTTGGTCGCCAATCCCGCCAGGGACAAGTGCTAGTATTCGCATCATAAACGATCGGGCTATTATTGATCGAGGTAGCTCTCAGAGATCGGCTCTCAACTATCAGCTTATAGTATTTCTAGACCTTAAAAGCTACTGGCTGACAGCTAAACAACTGACTCAAAAGTACAGGACGCTCTTATTATATATATCTAGTTGGGTTAAAAACGGTTAGTAAATGCACTTATTAATTCCTGCAGCAGGTTCGGGGCGACGGATGGGGAGTCAGCGGAACAAACTGCTGCTGACTTTGCTGGCAAAACCTTTGCTGAGTTGGACTTTGGCTGCTGCTGAAGCTTCGCAGCACATTAGCTGGATTGGCATCATGGGCCAGCCAGACGATTTTCCTGATTTTAAAGCAATTCTGAGCGATTTATCTTTGGTTAAGCCCGTGGAACTGATTCAAGGTGGCGCCACCCGCCAAGAGTCTGTTTACAACGGTTTGCAGGCTTTGCCGCCCAATGCCGATCGAGTGTTGATTCACGACGGCGCGAGGTGTTTGGCAACTGCTGAATTGTTCGATCGATCTGCAGAGGCCCTCTTGAGCTGTCCGGGCTTGATTGTCGCCGTCCCGGTCAAGGATACGATTAAGGTCGTAGATGAGCGTCGGATCGTGCGAGACACCCCAGACAGAAGCAATTTGTGGGCGGCCCAGACTCCCCAAGGATTTGAAGTGAAATTGTTAAAGCAGTGTCACGAAGAAGGGCGACAAAAAGGTTGGGAAGTTACAGACGATGCGGCTTTGTTTGAAAAATGCGGTTTACCAGTGCAAATTGTGGAGGGAGAAGAGACGAATTTGAAAGTCACAACGCCCGTAGATTTAGCACTAGCTGAATTTATTTTGCGACAAAGAGCAGATAAGAGCAAATAGAATTCGTTGACTCATTTTAAGAACGGGCAAGATGCCCGTTCCACAAGCAAGAATTTTGTTAATGGTGGAAGCGGCATCTTGCCTCTTTAGTTCCACAAGCAATAATTTGTTAGTTGTGGAAAAGCCATCTTGCCTGTTATTAAAAAAGCATAATACTTGCGTTGTTTGGCAGAGCCGGGGAACCAGTTACGAAGGATTAATTGCAAACTCGCCCTCACTATCAACCTCTGCAGCACTTGTAACTACATCCAAAAACGCAAACACGGCCGGGACTAACAGGGCATCCCTCAAAACAGCGACCCCAATTACCCTTTCAAAATCCGCCGGTAAACTACAAACTTTCACCGAAGGTGGTATCGGTTCTGCAGCCAAACGCGGCAGAATTGCTGCACCCAAACCTTGCATCACCATGCTGACAATAGTTGAATCTTCGCTGAGCTCGTAACCGATATTTAAGGGCAACCCCGAAGTAATCAAATATTTGCGAAGCGGTACAGAACAAGCATTTTCTGCCGGCTGCAAAATCAGCGGATAATTTGCTAATTCTTTCCAGGTAATCTTATCACTGGACAATTTGGCAGTTGGCGGCAGCAACACAACATATTTATCCCGCAAAATTTCCCTCGTTTCAAATTCATCGGAGATGGGAAGAGAGAGAAAGCCGATGTCTGCTTTGCCCGATCGCAAAGCTTCTTCCACAGCTTGGGTATAATAAACTTCGGTAATGCTGACCGCAATTTTGGGAAAGCAACTGCGAAATTTAGCAATAATACCCGGTAGGATATGAGTTGCGACACTCCGAAAAGTAACTATCCGTACCTGGCCTCCCTGCAAACCTTTTTCTAAATCCGCTTCTTTGACCATCATTTCTAAGGCGCAGGCTATTTGACGCCCGTGAAGCAGCACCCTTTCCCCCACCGGCGTCAGTTGAGCACCGTGTCTCCCCCGATGGAACAGTTGCACTCCCAATTCCGTTTCTAAAGAGGCGATGGCGTGGCTGACGGCGGATTGGGACAGTTCCAATTGCAAAGCCGCCTCGCTAAAGTTTTCACAGTCTGCTACTGCGATAAAAGCCTGAATTTGAGAGAGTTTCATCCGCCGCGTATTGATTTCGTTCATAGTGTTTGTGCCAGTAGTACCCAAATTGTCACAAGGGCTTCGATCTATCGATTTTATTCATATAACCTATGCAAGCAATGCTTTGATTGTCAATTGCCCCAGAGTTAAGGTTAATTTATCAGGTAACAGATAGACTTTTACAGGACTTGCACGACAACAATATTGTGCTGTAATTGCGATGAAAATATTGCAGTTAAAAGCTATTTTTTGTATTTTTTTTGTGCAAGTTTTGTAGGAGTTCTCACTTTAAGGTGTTGGCTATGTCTACTTACAAAAATCGGATATACTCCCGAAGACTGAGGTTTTTTTCGAGTGCCGATCGAGCTAAACCATCCGAAAAACCGAAAGGGCAATCTCTCTTTTCAGCTATAAATCAAATTGGGCAGTTTTTGCTCTACCTCATTTCTGGTGATGACGAACTGAGAATTTGGCAGGCGTGCGATCGCTATGGTAACACTTGGTGGCACGGTTGCGATCGGGCGACGGGTCGTTCTACCTGCGTGGCGACGGATGATGAAATGCGCGCTTGGATCGATCGGCGTTATTGCCAATAGTAGTGTGTGGGTTGCGTGGAAATGAAGTGACATACAGTCCTCGATTAGCAATTGCCAATTAGCAATTACCAATTACCAATTACCAATTACCCAGTAGGAGATGCTATGCTTCAAATATCTTCCGAATGTGCAGCGCCCGATCGCATTATTCTGATGGAAAACGAGGTATACAGATTGCCTCAAACTCATCAAGAAATTCAAGTTTTGTCAGGAATTGCTTGGATCACACTTGACCAACAGGACATCATCTTGCACAGTCATGAAAAAGCATCGCTTGCACCCAGCAAAAACTTTGCTGTCATATCCGCTCTCAACAATATGCCGCTGATTCTGACACTCAGGCAAGACAAAAACCCAGTTAGAACCTAGCGACTGAAAAAAAAATCGGCAGGAACACCCCAAAGAGCTCTATCTTAATAGGTATAACTTGGCTCTTGGAGGACTCGATCGGTGCACAGCCGCTCTTACCACTTCAGCTATATCACAGCTATCAGTATTGTCTTATCGCCCGCACTCAGCTTGCTGACAATTTCAGACGCTTGGGCTTATCCCCCAACCATCAATGCCAGGCGCGTCCAAGCGAGCGATTCCCTACGGGATAGCTTCGCTTCACTCGCTCAGGCAACTGACCCCAAAACGCAAGCAGACGAACTCTTTGAAACAGGAGTAAAACAGCACCGCGAGGGTTTGTTTCAAGAAGCTATCCAGACTTTTGAGCAAGTTTTGGCAATTCGCAAGCAACTAGGCGACAAACCGGGAATCGGAGAAACCCTCAATAATATGGGGGAAGTTTACGCGGAAATGGGTTCGCAGCCCAAAGCTTTGGAAGTTTTGCGCCAAGCTTTAGTCATTCACCGAGAAATCGGCGAAGGGCCTCGTATCGCGCGCACTCTCAATCTCATCGGTTTCGTCAACCGGGTTGCGGACAATTTTTCCGAAGCGATGAAACTGCACCAAGAAGCTTTGGAACTTGCCAAAACAGCCAACGACAAAATTGAAATAGCAGAGTCTTTTCACAACATTGCGGCCGTGTACGCAGAACAGGTCAATTACGCCAAGGCGATCGAATTTTACCAGCAAGCGCGCACGATTCGCACTGTTGAGGGCGATCGCCGCGATTTAGGCCGTACCCTCAATAACATGGGCGGCGTCTACTACAACATCGGCGACTTTAATAGAGCGATGGAATTTTACCACCAAGCTTTAGCAATTCGTCGGGAAATCGGAGACAGGGCTGGCGTCGGTCGCCTCCTCAACAACATGGCACTTACCTCTCGCAAACTCGGCAAAGATACTCAAGCGCTGATCTATTTTCAGCAAGCAATACCGATGTTAGAAGCAATCGGCGACAAGACAAGTATCGGACGCTTGCTCAACAACATGGGCGCAATTCATGAAAGTCTCGGTCAATCTGCTAAAGCTCTCGAATCCTACGAGGGAGCTTTAAAAATTGCTCGTGATGGCGGTGACAAAGCCGGAGAAACTACGGCGATGGAGGGCATTAAACGATTGTCTTCCGGTCAGCTTGTGCCGCAATAATAACAGTTAAGCGGTTCGGCGTCTCGGATGAAAATTGGAAGCGCTCGACTAGGGCGGCGATTTGGCAGTAATCTGTCAGTGGTTGCATCATTGGTTGCCAAAAGTACATAGCTTCAAAAGAGTAAAAAACTTCAGGGGCGCTAGAATTTTATTAACATCACGATCGAAAGATAGAAACAGTTTCTGTAGCATTTCGTCGGCCCGACTGGCCACCAAACCATTAATCTAAGTTATGTATATCCGTACCGAAAAGCCAGAAGATTTAGAAGCTGTTCGCCAAGTTAATATTGCGGCATTCGGGCGAGAAAATGAGGCAAACTTAGTCGATAGATTGCGGGGAATTTCATCTACATTTTCCTTCGTTGCCTTACCATCCGATCGCATTGTCGGACACATTTTATTCAGTCCGGTTGTCGTCGAAGGAAAATGTTCTAGCAATTTGTCGATTCTGGGGTTGGCACCAGTCGCAGTTCTTCCCGAATATCAGCGCCAAGGTATAG
This sequence comes from Microcoleus sp. MON1_C5, assembly GCF_036701875.1. Lineage (NCBI taxonomy): Bacteria > Bacillati > Cyanobacteriota > Cyanophyceae > Oscillatoriales > Microcoleaceae > Microcoleus > Microcoleus sp. MON1_C5. Next base: position 51,327 of record NZ_JAUBRN010000049.1, read on the forward strand.
GAACGCTGCTGATCCAGCAAGGTTTAGAAGAGTGCAGGCGATCGGGATTTCACGCAGTGGTTGTGCTTGGTCATCCAGATTTCTATTCGCGTTTTGGGTTCATTCCTGCTAGCAGAAAGAGCTTGAAATGTGAATACGATGTGCCCGATGAAGCTTTTATGGTTTTGGAGTTAGAAAGTGGAACTTTGGAGGATTGCAGCGGAACGGTGAAGTATCGATCGGAGTTTAGTCTATGCGAGTGATATTAATTCCGCCCTTCATGGGAATTATTCATCTCTGTGCGATCTCCCTCTGCGTTCTTTGCGTTCTCTGCGGTTAAATCATTCCGATGCAACCGGAACCGATCTGACGAAGTGGCGGTTTTTATTGTGATGTATCGTAAAAAATTATAAAAATAACATTTAGTAGTCACAGTGGAAAGCGGTTGTGCTGTACTTGCCTTTGTGAACCATAAAACCTGTACAACTATTCCCCAGCAAAGTTATTTAAACGCCCCCTTTTCCCTTCTCCCCTTTTGCACCTTGCAAAGCAAAAATCGGAGTTTGAGCAGATTTCCCCTTCAGAGCAACAGATCCCAAAGCCTCGCAAATGAAGTTTAGCTCGATCGACTCACACACCCTTTCACCAATCAAAATTTGGTTTTCCCCCGCCTTGCTCATCAACCGAGCCGCCGTATTCACCGTATCGCCGAGGATATTAAACTCCCTGCGCCCTCGCGGTTCCCCAACCTCAGCAGCAAACACCGGCCCCCGGGACAGCCCAATTTGACAGCTTACTTTTACTTCTTCACCCGCGATAATTACCAGAGGTAAACCTGCAATGATATCTCGGATCGCAATCGCCGCACTAGCCGCGCGGCTGGCGTCATCCGTGTGAGCGTCGGGCACGCCAAAATAAATCAGCATATCCGAACCGTCTAAGTGCGCCGTTACTTTTTGCAACACGCCCCCTTTAGCTGAGACTACAGCATCGATCGACGCAAACACCCGAGAAAAACCCACTACCAGATTGACTTCTTCCTCCGGCGAAGCTTTGTCCACAGACTCGGGTAAACCAATCAAGTTGACAAACATCACCGTCGGTTCAGGAAAATCCGGCGGTATTTTGCGCTTATCGGCATTTTCAACCAGCAGTCTCAGGATCGTTTTGGGAATATAACTAGCAAGGGGTTCAAGCCGCTTCACAGCTTCCCCGATTTCGCTTACCAAACCCGAAACGCTGCGATCGAGCAATACCGAACTCGGCATCCGCCGCCCAGTCAAAGTGATATCATACTCTCCGAGTCGATCGTCCGTGAAATCGTCCGCCACCAAAAAATAACCCTGTTTCCCGGGTTCAAAACGAAATTGCTCTCCCAAAGACTCTCTAGCAGTTTCAGTCACACATACCCGCCCCACAGTCCCAGAACCCTCAGCTTGCTTGGCTTGCTGGACTGAATGCCCCAGCAGTACGTGAGCCATCCGCAGCGGCGTACCGATGTCAGCACTAATATAGCGGCCGCAGTGAATGCCCACCCGCATCCTCAAAGACAAAACACCCCGCGCCGTTTCAATATTGGCAAATTCCGCCATCGCCCGCTGCATCCGCAAACCCGCCCGCACCGCCCTCGCTGTATCCTCTTGGTGAATTCCTGACAGAAACTGCACCAGCATCGCATCTCCGGTAAACTCCAGCAAATCCCCGCCCGATTTGCTGACAATTTCAATCATTGAGGCAAAATAGTCGTTAATCACGCCCAGCAGCGTTTCAGCTCCCTTGCACCCCTGGGCCGCGTTCGCTTCCAACAGCGACGTAAACCCTGCCAAATCCGTGAACAGCAAGGTGCCTGTTTGCCACTGGTAGCGCACCTGGCCCGGGTTGGGCGGAGATTCCGACACGGGCCGGGGCACGTAGTCGTGGAGGATGTAGCGCAGAGTTCGCAGGTGATCGAAAACCCCCATTAGCGTTGCGGGGGACGGATCTACCCACGCAGCAGCGTACAGTTGAGCGGAAAGGAGCGATCGCAGCCGCAGCTCGAGCGCAGCTAAGGGAGGATTGTAGGTTAATCTATTAATAATTTCCACCTAGTCTATTCTTAAAAAATAAGGTAAGTTCGATCGCTCTAGAGGCAACACCAATAGCTCGACTTAATACCATTATGATAAGTTTCCAGTGAACCCATACCAACCAAACCCAGAACCCACGATAGAAACTTCCGAAAGTCACAGTTTGCTAGCTCCCGATTTGATCCGAGCTGCTCGCTCGGCCTATGGTATGTATCTAAAAGTGCATTCCGACCAGATGCAGCGTCCGGCCGGTGTAGTTGTGAGTCAAGGAAGCGATCGAGGCCAGGTAATTTTTGCTTCGCAGCCCGTTTTGTTGCCCGGTGAACGTTTTGTTACTTTTGACGAAATTGAATCTCAAATGTATTAATTGGTAATTGGGCATTGGGCATTGGGCATTGGGCATTGGGCATTGGGCATTGCGAGTTGGAAATTGACAACTAATATTTATGTTTGCTTGAACGATTGTCAAAAAATAGGTTTGTAGTGAGGACTAAAGTCCTCAGAATTTGACTCTTGACTAAAGTCCCTACTACAAACCTTATGGGTAATTGACCGAACCAAATCTAACAATTAATAAATAACCACAGTCAACAGACAACAGACAACAGTCAACTTTCAACAGACAACAGACAAATTAATGGAAATTATCTTTAATTGCCTTGTCACGGCGATCGTCTTTATTTTTGGCTCGGCTATTGGCAGTTTTCTAAATGTGGTAGTCTATCGGTTGCCTGCGGGTTTGTCGGTGATCCACCCTCCTTCTCGCTGTCCCAAATGTTTAAATCAACTCAGAAATTACGAAAATATACCCGTTTTCGGTTGGCTGTGGCTGCGGGGACGCTGCAATCACTGCCGCAGTCGGATTTCTGCCCGCTATCCGCTGGTGGAAGCAGCTACGGGTTTGCTGTTTTTGTTAATCTTCTGGCGGTTTGGCGTAACAGTGCAAACTCTTGGTTTTTGGGCTTTGTTTAGCTGGCTGTTGGCTTTGTCTTTGATTGATTGCGATACAATGACTTTGCCTAATTCTTTAACTCGATCGGGTTTGGTGGTCGGATTGGTTTTCCAAATGGCGAAAGGTTGGTGGCCGACTTTTAGTTTGATCGACTCGATACAGTATCTGGTACTCGATGGGATCGCGGGAGCAGTTGTCGGGTTGTGGCTGTTTGACGCGATTGGACTCGCCGGGACGATCGGACTGGGGCAGAATGCTATGGGGGCCGGAGATACCAAATTGGCCGCCTTGATGGGAGCTTGGCTGGGCTGGAAATACTTGCTGCTAGCGGGATTCATCGCCTGTTTAGCCGGGGCTTTTGCCGGTGGCGGGGCGATCGCCCTCGGCTTGCTCGATCGGCGTCAACCCATGCCTTTCGGTCCTTTTCTGGCTCTCGGTGCAGCAATTACTGCTCTGTGGGGCGAAGCGATCTTATCTACTTACTTGCAGTTGTTTTTCCCGAATTTTAGTTTCTGATCAGCAGGTAGTCAGGCGCGATCGAACATACTATTGTCTCAAAAATTGGTAAAATTGTTCCGTGTCTTGGATTACACTTACAACTACTAGCTTTCGTTGGGAAGCGGAATTAATGCAGCAGCTCCTAGCTGCTCATGAAATCCCGGCCCGGATTGTAGATTTGGGCATAGCATCTTATTTGGGGGCTGGAAGTGCTACAGCCCTGCAAGTTCTTCCAGAACACCAGCGAACTGCATCGCTCCTCATCAGTCCCGTTGAAGATGAGTCTGAATCTGGTGATTAGTCATTAGTCATTAGTCATTAGTCACTGAACAACTAACAATTGACAACTAGCAACTAACAACTAACAATTACTAATTACCAATTACCAATTACCAATTACCAATTACCAAGTTTTAATGTCTCTATTTGATTGGTTTGCAAATCGACGAAAATCAGTACCGAACTCCCAAGAACGGCCGGAACGAGAAATTGCGGACGGACTTTGGAATAAATGCGAAGCTTGCGGTGCCCTCAGTTATACCAAAGACCTGCGAGCAAATCAAATGGTTTGCTTGGAATGCGGGCATCATATCAGAGTTTACAGTGACGATCGCATCGAGCAGTTGATCGATCCCAATACCTGGGTACCCCTTAACGAAGGACTGCACGCCACCGATCCCCTGAAATTTCGCGATCGAAAAAAATATAGCGATCGACTCCGAGAATTTCAAGAAAAAACAGGCCACCTAGACGCCGTAGAAACAGGCATCGGCAAACTAGAAAATTTGCCAGTCGCCCTCGGAGTCATGGAATTTCAGTTCATCGGCGGCAGCATGGGCTCAGTTGTCGGAGAAAAGCTAACTCGCCTCATCGAACACGCCACGCGGGAACGCTTGTCCGTGATCATTGTTTGCGCTTCCGGTGGTGCAAGAATGCAAGAAGGAATGCTCAGCTTGATGCAAATGGCTAAAATTTCCGGGGCTCTGGAACGCCACCGGGAAGCCAGACTGCTTTACATCCCGATTTTGACCCACCCGACCACCGGCGGCGTCACCGCCAGTTTTGCCATGCTGGGAGACATTATAATTGCAGAGCCAAAAGCTACTGTGGCCTTTACGGGCGGCCGGGTAATCGAGCAAACTCTGCGGGAAAAGCTGCCGGAAAATTATCAAACTTCCGAATACTCCTTCGCCCACGGTTTTGTAGACTTGATTGTACCTCGGACTCAATTAAAGAAAACTCTCGGTCAGCTCATCAGCCTCCACCAGCCACAGCCTTTCTTGGCAGACTCGGAATTCCCCGCCCTCAATGGCAGCGACAACCACGCTTTGCCTCCGCAGACTCATGCTTTCAAACTTTCTCCCTAAGCTGCCGCGCCGGAGGATTGTCTGTTGGTGAGTGCGGGGCACAGAGGGAAATTTCTGAGGAATGGCGAAAAACCCGGCTTCTACCAAAAATATTGAGTTTGTTAACGAGACGTTCACGCAGACACCGGGTTTTGAGCCCCATCCGCGCAACTCCTATTGGTAATAACGACGCAGCAGTGGGATGATATTGATCGGAAGTTGATTGGCCCTGGAGTTTGGCTGGGCAAAAATGCCTAGTCGCAGTTAGCGGTTAGTTAGCTTGCGATAGATCAAACAAAATCTCAGAACAAACTAACAAAACAAGCTAACAGCGCTTTCTAAAATTGTCCGGCTTTCAGTTAATAGCCGTCAACTCAATTTTGACCTGTCAGCGACCTAAAAATTATGGGTTTTGCAGACCTGTCCATCGCAGAAATAGCAGAGGACTTCAACGTCCCTGTTGAAGACGTGATCCGCTTGTGCGATGAGTTGGAAATTGCCTACAAGCACCCTCAAACCCGTTTGGCTTTAGAGGATGTTAAGGCAATTATGTCCACTCTCGAAAAAAGGCGCGACTCAAAACTTCTTGCAGATTAGCTCGCAAAATTCCTCTACCTTTAAAGGTATAGCTGCACAAACTTTCGCCAGTTGTTGCAGAATCAGGGAATTTTGAACACACATCTGTTTGCCAGGTACGATCTCTTAGCGTTCAATAATTTGCCGGATTTTTTTAAGGAGAACCATGCTTAAAAGATATTTCATTGCTCTGACCGCTGTATTCTTGAGCTTTCAGTTATTTGTCAGCAGTGCGATGGCTGTCGAACTGAGTCCTGAACTTCGCACTGTGACTTTGAATGACAAGGGTGCTCCAGTAGTGCTGAGCCTCAAACAAGTTCAGCAAGGCAAACGCCTGTTTAATTCGGCTTGCGCTCAATGTCACGCTGCCGGCATGACAAAAACTGACCCGAACGTGAATTTGAGCCCGGAAACTCTGGCTTTGGCCAACCCGCCCCGGAATAATATTGAGTCGCTGGTGGACTTTATGAAAAATCCCACCACTTATGACGGGTTTGAGGAAATTTCGGAACTGCATCCGAGCATGAAGAGTGCGGATATTTTCGCTGAGATGAGAAATCTCTCGGATGACGATTTGTACGCGATTGCCGGTCACATTCTGTTGCAGCCGAAAATTGTCTCCAAGCAGTGGGCTGGTGGCAAAGGCGCTCGCTAATCGATTTTAGATTTTAGATTTTAGATTTTGGATTTTGGATTGGGAGAGGGCTGAAGTTCGGCAAGAATTGCTGGCTCGTCGTTTTTCGCTCTAAAATCTGAAATCTAAAATTTACCTCCAGCTCATTGATTATCGCAAAAGGTTGTAGTCCCTCATGCTGCGTCGTGGTGCTTTTGTCTGCTTTCTGTTGGGGATGTTAATTATTTTGCCGCTCGTGCTGTTGGCTCCTCAACCTGTTTTGGCTGCTGCCGATTCTTACGTGAATAGGTATTTACAAGCCAGCGAACCTGTGGCTCTGGAGTTGGACTCTGAGGGACATACTCGCTTGTTTTCGGCTCAGGATTTGTCTGCAGGCAAGGTATTGTTCGAGCAAAGTTGCCTCAATTGTCACGTCGGAGGAGCTAATTTGCCCGATCCGACGATATCTCTGTCTTTGGCTGACCTCAAAGGGGCAACGCCTCCCCGCAACAACATCAATAGTCTGGTGGCGTATCTGAGAGAACCGATGACTTATGACGGTACTGAGGAGACTTTTTGGTGCCGCCAAGTGCCGGAAAGCTGGATGCCACAGACTGAGATTGAAAATTTAGCGGCTTTTGTGATCCGGGCTGCTCAGAAAGCTCCGGGCTGGGGCGTGGAGAATTTTGAGAGTTGAACTGCCACTGCCAAAAAGTGGTAAATTACTCGGAAGAAGGCGATACGAATGCGCGATCGCGCCTGTTTTAACAGGTAAAATATCTAAAGAATCACCCTTTGCGTGTCCATTAGAGGAGAACTGCGTTGAAAAGACTCTTATCGATCGCCCTGTTAGCGATCGCAATTTTTACCGTCGGCTTTGGCCGCCCTGCTTTGGCAGGAGATGCCGCTAACGGAGCTAAAATCTTTAGCTCGAACTGTGCTGCTTGTCACATCGGTGGCGGCAACGTGGTTATGGCCATGAAAACCTTGAAAAAGGAAGCTCTTGAGAAGTACGGTATGAATTCTCTCGAAGCTATTACCACTCAGGTAACTAAGGGCAAAAATGCTATGCCTGCTTTTGGCGCCAAGTTGAAGCCCCAACAAATTGAGGATGTAGCAACCTACGTGCTCCAACAATCTGAGAAAGACTGGAAAGGCTAAACTGCCTCTTTGAAGTCGGGCAGCCTGGGCGGGTTTGATTTAATTTAAAACTTGTCCTCCCGATCGCACCCTCTCTCACCCTTTGGCGAATAAATATCGGTTTGCAGCGATCTTAACCTATTTGGGAAAGCGCGCCAGAAATCTAATTTTTATGAGCTCAAGGGTGAGGGAGGGTAATTTTATTTTAGATTTTAGATTTTAGATTTTAAATTGAAGATTGAAGATTTTAGATTGAAGATTTTAGATTGCTAAATGCTGACTTTGTATAAACTGTCAAGCACCTTATATTAAGATTTATGTATGAAGGCGGGTCATAAATTGGGGTTGTGTGCTAGGATATAAACCCTTTACTAGCAAAGCCTTGAAATCCAAATTAAAGTCGATCGGGGATCTGGAATCTACACCTGCCATGAACGTAAAAACATCAGCAAAAGTTAAAACTCAAGTTAAAACTCTCGGAGACGCTGCATCTGGGGCGATTGAGAAATATTTCCACAAAAGTGTAGCGCACGAGGCTGAAGTTATCAAAGACAAAGACGCGGAAGAACTTCATCAAATGCGCGTGGGATTGAGACGTTTGCGATCGGCTGTGACTGGTTTTGCTCCGGTTTTAGACTTGCCAAAAGAGGCTTCGGAAGGCAAAATTGGTAAGGTGGGGCGGATTCTGGGAACGCTCAGGGATTTGGATGTGATGCTCGAAAGTCTCCAAAACCGCTATTACCCGAATTTGCCGACTGAAGAACAGGAAGTTTTGGATAAGGCTTTGTTGAATTTGCTCAAACAGCGCCACCGGGCTTTGAAAGGGGTGAGGGCGATTTTAGAGCACAAAAGCTACGAATCGCTGAAGCAGTCGATCGAGGATTGGCTGGAAAAACCGAAGCTTCAGGCGATCGAACATTTGCCAATTGCTGAGGTTTTGCCAGATTTACTGTTACCTCAAGTTAGTGAGTTTTTCCTGCATCCGGCTTGGCTGTTGGGTACGGAATATGAGGATGGCAAAGTTAAAGTTGCTGATGATTTGAATGCTGAGGCTGTCGAAGAGAAGTTAGCAGCCGAGGGAACTATTCTGCACGATTTGCGGAAGCAAGCTAAGCGAGTTCGCTATTTGATGAATCTGTTTGGGGATTTTTACAGCGAGACTTACGAAGTTTATGTCGAAGATGTAAAAGCTATTCAGGAATGTTTGGGCGATATTCAAGACAGTGAAGTTTTAGGCGAGTTTCTGACAGAGTTTGTCGATCGCGATCTGAAAAAAGAGTTGCCGAAGTTGGCTGGTTTGTTGGCCGAAAATCGCTATGCAGCTTGGCAAAAATGGCAGATTTTGCAGCGCCGGTATTTGAGTTCGGAAATTCGGCAAGGTTTTCGATCTGCTTTAATTCATCCTGTGGTTGAAGATGCTGCTAAGCTCGATTAGCCGTAACTATAACGCGCCAATCCGCGATTTATAAAAGGAGTCGCGGATTTAAAGTGCGATCGCGCCTTGGGAAGGAAAAGGGCGAGCGCTTTTGAGTATGACGTAAAATAAAGGGCGAGCGCGTTTTTTACCATAGCAAATCAAGACTGCAACCACTTCATCAACTTATCTGTCGCAGTGCCGATAGACTGTCCCATCTGTTTCTTCAACCGCCACCGCCCAAAGGCTTTTTCGTAATCTTCTCCTTCAGTTTGATAAACCTTCCAAGCATTCAGCGACAATCCCAATCCCCAGGTTAGTAAAATGAAAAGCGACCAAGAAAGCTCGTGCGCTGCTGCTAGATTAAACAAAACTAGAAAAGTATTGATAATGCCGTACTTGGTCACATTTTTCTGCAATTTGCGACGACGGTAAGTGTTAAAAACCTGTTTTTCTTGAAATTCCCCTCTCGTTGCTAACCATTGCTGTTCCGCCGCCAGAATATCCTGCTCGGAAATGCCCAATTCCGCTGCAATCTCGAAAAGCTGCACTCTGGATAATTCCCCTTCATCCTGTCGGCGTGCGATCGCAAGCTGTAAAATACCCTGAGCATCCTCGGAACCGTAAATGTGATTTATTTGACTTTCATTTGTGGCCATAACAGGTTTCCTATAATTCCTGACATCCTTTCTATGATAGATATAGACGCAGTTAAACGACAGGTAGTGACATTGGCGGATTTCAACACCCGGACATTTGAGTGAGCGAGGCTCTTGACTATGGGAGGAGAAATCGAAGAAGCGATATATTACCTCAAATTGCAACTAATTAATTTCCCGAAATTTGACTAAGTTTGCTATCTCGTTTCAACATAAATTGATAAAATATCCCAAACAAAATCACCGCAATCATTCCCACGACTAAAGAACCTTCACCCTCATGCCAATATTTAAACAAATCTAGGCGATTAGATGCAACTAGCAAAGCCATTCCTGCCACCCTAAAAGCATTAATAATAAAACCAAAAATGACAGCGACACCTATTACCAAAGCCTTATTTTGTTTAGTAGGAAACATCACCAAACAAACGACAGCCAAACCTAATAAGTAATTCATTGCCTCTATACCCGAACAACCCCCATTTACCAACAGCCTTCCTGTCGGTAAAGCAACATAATTACCGTCACTTGTTACATCAAAACCGACATACCACAAAGACTGTAGTTTAGACTAACTAAAGATGAGAACGGTGGCCCAAGAAAAACTAGAGCCACCGTTAAGGAGAGAATGAGGGT
>NZ_JAUBRN010000050.1:0-58429 GCF_036701875.1 Microcoleus sp. MON1_C5
TACCGTTTTTTCAGAGGGGTCTAAGGGCTATGTCCTTTATTTTATCAATGTTTTGACGGGGTTGTCACCCCGTCAAATCGATGAGTTCTTTGATAGTTTTAGCATCCAAATTTCCCGATATGGGAATATTAGATGGGTCTAACGAAACCATCTCATCATCCAAAACCGATTTAATTAATTCCTGAAGATTGTCAGCTACACTATCCTTTTTGATATATGAGTCTCTGAAACTTTTACTTTTATCGTTCAGCAACCACAATCTCTTTATTTTTGGACTTAAATCTTTATAAGTTAATTGCTCGATTAAAATAACATCATGAATGGCAGTTATACCATTTCTAATAGAAGATTCGACCAGATTGTATAATAGCAGATAGCAATGAGACTTCAAGATTTTTTGAATCTCGCTATCAACAATATATTCACCTGAGGGGAAGACGATCGATTTAGCAGACAATGCACCAAGTTGTTCGATTTTATCTACTAATTCAAAATATTTCTGGATCTCTGCCACTCGCCTGTTAAAGTCTCTGATAAACTCTTTCATGGGCTGTGACTTAAAAGTTGGTTTTTAACATCATATCTCTTAAGTTTACTGGAAAGATATGTCGGTACGCCCTTCAATATCTTTTCAAGAGTTGATGCGATAAAACACTTCATTTATTACTCTCTCATCAGCTTTGTCTGAGAGAACGATCGTTCGGAGTGAAGTATTTTTAAACTTTCTTTGGCGTGAGGGTGCGAGATCCTTAAAATAGGAACCATTTAGAGAATCTAATGTTTTGAGGTTGCTCAGTTGCAACTGATTTGTTAGGAAAGCTGCCAGAGTCATCACCCTCTGAGCTCCATCAACAATCGCTAGTTTTCCAGTTTTTTTGATTTCTGCGACAATGATGGCAGCAATAGGAACACCAAGAATAATGGATTCCATGAATAGAGATTGATGATTTATATCCCATCTCAAGTTTCTTTGAAATTCAGGAATATAAATTTCACTGAGATTGCCATCATCTTTTTCCCGGTATTTATTGACTATGAATTCGATGGTGTATTCTCTGGTATCGTAGTCAATTTCTTGCCTTATTTCGTCAATTTGCTTTTCTGCCCTAGTGATGATGTCTTGCTTAACTGCTTTAGACATAAGAACCCTTCTTTATAACTTTGCTTAAATAGCTGTAGCCCTAATTAATATAGCAAGGTTTGATTATTGTACGCCCAATATTTATAATACGCTACAACTCAGGATTAGGGGCTACTGGATTACGGCATCTCATGGATAAGAACTCGGCTGAATTATCACACATAACTCAGCAGGTTAGATAGATAATTAGACTGCAATATGGAGTCTAATTATTTTAATATTGACATTTTACTGCATAGGATTTTTGTTTGTCAATCCCCACTGCCGATCGCACTTCAGTCAAAGTTCACCCATTTATCAATACTTATATAGTCCGAAAAATCGAGTTCGCCCTTGTCTTGAAAAACTTTCATCCGAACGATAGACCATATCCATGCAACCGGACACGATCGAACTAAGTTAAACTAAGTCAGGTAAATGACTTTCTATACAGATGACTATTTTTACTCTGCGATCGATCAAAAAAGACTTCGGCATCAAGGAACTCTTGACAGATGCCAGTTTCAGCCTCGATGAAGGCGATAAAGTCGGACTCATCGGCACCAACGGTTCCGGCAAATCAACCCTGCTGAAAATGATTGCCGGTATGGAGTCGATCGACTCTGGCGATCGCTGGGTCAATCCAGGGTCTACAATTGTCTATCTCCCCCAACAGCCGGATTTAGACGAAAATCACACTGTCTTAGAGCAAGTATTTGCCGACAGTGGCGAACAAATGGCTTTAGTGCGCGAATACGAGGAAATTTCGGATCAATTGTCCCACGGCAAAGGCGATACAGACAAGTTGATGGCGCGTCTGTCTGCAGTGTCTGAACGCATTGATGAGGTGGATGCGTGGGATTTGGAAACCAAGGCGAAATTGATTTTGACTCAGTTGGGGATTGAGGATTTTGATGCGAAAATTGCCGATTTGTCCGGCGGCTACCGCAAGCGAATTGCCTTAGCAACAGCCTTGTTGTCCGAGCCCGATGTGTTGCTGATGGATGAACCGACAAACCACTTGGATGCGCTGTCTGTGGAGTGGTTGCAGAACTATTTGAACGGCTATCGCGGTGCTTTGCTGCTGATTACCCACGATCGCTATTTTCTCGATCGCGTTACCAATCGCATCCTGGAGATCGATCGCGGCGACCTTTACAATTATGCTGGCAATTACGCTTATTACTTGGAGAAAAAAGCCTTAGCTGAAGAATCCGCCGCCAGCACTGTTCGCAAACACGCGGGTGTATTGCGGCGCGAATTGGAATGGCTCAAACGCGGGCCGAAAGCGCGGAGTACCAAGCAAAAAGCTCGGATCGATCGCATTAAAGATATGCGCGCCCAGGAGTTCAAAACAGCCAACGGCAAAGTCGAGATTGCGACAGCGGGCCGCCGGATTGGTAAGAAGGTGATTGAGTTATTGAATATCTGTAAAGCCTATGGCGATCGCACTTTAATTAAAGATTTTACCTACAATTTCACACCCGAAGACCGGATTGGAATTATTGGTAGCAACGGTGCCGGAAAATCGACGCTGACGGATATCATCACCGGACGCATTCAGCCGGATTCGGGTACTGTCGAAATTGGCACAACCATTCATATCGGTTATTTTGACCAGCATTCAGAGGATTTGACCCCAAACGAAGACCAGCGAGTTATTGAATACTTGAAAAGTGTGGCGGAATTGGTGCAAACGGCGGATGGGGAAATCATTACCGCTTCTCAAATGTTGGAAAAGTTTCTGTTTCCACCCAATCAACAGTATGCACCGATTAACAAACTTTCCGGCGGGGAAAAGCGCCGATTATTTCTGTTGAAAGTGCTGATGAGTGCGCCGAACGTGCTGATTTTGGACGAACCGACAAACGACCTGGACGTGCAGACTTTGGCGGTTTTGGAGGATTATCTCGAAGATTTTAACGGCTGCGTGATTGTGGTGTCCCACGATCGCTATTTTCTCGATCGCACGATCGACATGGTTTTCGCCCTCGAACCGGGCGGCAATTTGCGTTTGTATCCCGGCAATTATTCGGTGTATTTAGACTACAAGAAAGCCGAAGAAGCCAAAGAAATCAAAGGGCAAAAAGAAAGAGAAAAACTTACACACCCCGCTGAATCTAATAATTCTAAAACCCAAAGTTCCACTCAAAAATCAACCAAAGTTTCCTTTAATGATAAGCGCGAATACGAACAATTAGAAACTCAAATCCCGCAGATGGAAGCTGAGAAACAAGAGATTGAAAAGAGGTTGTCTAACAATGCTCCCAGCGGGTTTGCCGAGGTGAAGAAGTTATCGGATCGTTTGGCTCAGTTGACGCAGCAGATCGATCGGGCGACTGAGCGCTGGTTGGAATTGGCCGAACGGGTGGGTTAATTTGGGTTGTGCTGTAGAACATCACGAAAAAACAATAATATATTGTAGGGCCTGGTTTAGCCTAGCTTCTAAACTAGAATCGAGTTTACTGTGGCAAAACCTGCCCTCCCCACGTGATGTTTATTTGTACCCACTTACTTACAGTTAAGTATGCTAATTTATTTGGTCATTCAATAGCTATGTGCAATATCTTTTTTTCTCCGGAAGTTATAGTTTTATTAAAAAGCTTACTGGAAAATGTAAGTTGAGCTGTGAATTTTTTAAAGGCGGTGTTGTAAAAACTACGAAGAATAAAAGATATGAATGTACTGGATCCTATGGGAGAACAAACAGGTATTCTACAATTTTTGAATTGTCCCAAAGTTAGATGGGATTTTGGGTGATCTAATTCCTGATGGTTGTCGGGATCGTAATCAAATCTAATTGGTATTGGCAATATATTTTTTGCTATTATGTCTGCATATAGTTCGTCATTTTCATAAATCTCCGGATCATTCTGAAAGTTTTCCAAAAATGGTGATGGAAAGAAGGCTAATCTATGTGAAATTAAACTAGAATTTTCATAAGTATACATCAACTGGATTAACGCACCATCAATCATTTTGATATTATAGTTGTCATTTCTATCTAATTCCTCATACATCTCTTTGTAATCAACATTTTTCAATACTATTGAGAGATCCTGCATTCCAGAATATGCGATTGTATAACTACCTTTACCAGTCTGTGTAGATGAAGGAAAATTTTGTTTATCCGATAAACCAATTAATATTAATTTTTGAGTAATTTCCTTAATTTCTTTGAAAATCTCTTGATGGCTAGTCATTAAACTTATTCATAAATTAGATTTTACTTTATGCAGGACAAGAGTTTTATATTAGTTTCTGGGTATGTTCAAGATTCTCAAAGCTTGTCTTTAGAGTTGATTTACTAAATCTTGTAAGTCTTCTTTTTGGATTTCACCTTTTTCAATAGCTTGACGCAGGTCTTGTAGGCGTGAAGCTCTAAGACCACGTTCCTTTGGGTTGATCTCTCTATTAATAAGATTCATTTTTTTTCGTTCTTCTTCTGTAGGATAAGTAAATTCAAGAACAAAGTTTCTCCCATTAATCTTCTCAAATTCTTCTACTAAACCTCTCATATTTTCACCATAACCTAATACTCTTATCCAAGCTTTGCTTCTTGTCATCGCAGTAAATAAGATATTTCTTTTCCTAGCAAGTTCTAAGCCTGAGAAGCATTCTTGAGCATTGATTACATAGATCATTGCAGCTTCATTTCCTTTGGCTCTGTTGATACTCGTAAAAATAATAGTCGCTTCACGAAAAAAATCATCGGGTGAAGTTGTTACTCCAGCAAGGTTAGAGTTAATCCCCTTTTCAAATAGTAAAGCTCTAGCATCTCCAACAGCCTCTCTAGTTGTCAGTGGATTAGAGTGGATAACCATTATATCGTCACATTTCAACTCATCTTCCTTCAGATTCTTCTCGATTTCATTTGTTAACCATTCAATTTGTGTTTGGTTACTATCAAAAGATTTTAACATAATTAAGTCTTCAATAGATGAATGAGATTCGAGGAACTTGGGACTGGTATTGTTAGTCCTAGAAAGCTTGACAAATTTTCCATCTTCAAGACTTCCAGCCTCTACTTCATAACCAATGTCTGTCCATAATCCCGCAGATTCAAACATCTGGATTAATCCTTCTTTTCTATATATACCAAAACCTAAAGCGTGTGCAGAAGTTAGGATGGGACGAGAATTCCTATAGCATTTTTCTAAAATAATGTCTTGTTTTGGCTCCCCTGGTTTGTTCTGAAGTTGAACCACTGGTTTACCGTGAGCATCTTTTCCAAAGATGACTTCCGGTGATTCCATTGTCTTTTTATTGAGATTTTGAAGCTCATCATAAGCATAAACCATTCTTTTGGGATCTTTTAAAATCCCATAACAAAGTTGCAGAAAATGTTGAGAAAAATCCTGGGCTTCATCAATTAATATAGCATCATAATAGCGATGATAAGTTTTAATTGAGTTGAGAGCTTCTTCACAAACTTTATCAAATTCTTGACCATATTTTGCAATCGTTTTGGCTGAATTTAAATCTCTATATTCAATGTTGTGTTTTTTGCAAAATTCATAATAAATCCCTTCTATTGATGGACTTCCCCAAGCATGAATAATTTTGATTTTATCCCAGTCAGGCTCTTCGCTTATATGTTCAATAGTAAAAGTATTAATAAGCTGTTTAAGTTGACCTTTGAGTGAGCGGGTATTAAAAGTGATAGCAATATTCCAATCGGGATGTTTGGCGTGTAGATATGCAGCTTTAAGGGCTAAAACTATGGTTTTACCTGAACCAGCAAGACCTCTAATTCTCTGTACACCTTCCACTGTTTCAATTACAGCAGCACTCTGATTTCTATCTAAGTTGGCTATAGATTCTTCTAGTTTATGTAGTTTGGCACCCCTAGAGTTTTCTTGCTGAACATAGCTACGCTGCTTTCTTTTTCTTATGGAAGTCATAGCTTGTATTACTGAGTTAAGCTTCTCAAAATATTCATTGGATTTGCTCCAAATTTGTTCTTTCAAATACTTTTCTAGGTCTGAGTCATTAGTTATGATAGGATAATCATCCAAAAAACTATTATTGGGTTTAATCCTCCAAGCTGGTGCAAATGTTACAACACCAATTTCCACCATTAATGATCTTTTGTTAGTAAGAAATTTATGTTGAAGTAGTTTAGATTGAATTTTATTTATGCTCTCATCTTGTGCTTCTTCTATGTTTAGACTGGTGTCAGTTCCTTCGACAAGGTTGAAAATAACAACACCCTGCTCTCTGGATACCAAAAGAGCATCAATCTGATAGCCGCCCTGAGAGGTTCCGATTATTGGGTATCCTAGATATAAGTTGCCATCGATATCAGCTCTCTTCTCAAAGAATTCAGCTAGCCTTCTAGATGACTCTGGTTTATCTACATCGCCTCGAATAACGTTAACCATGAAATGTTGCCTTACCTAATGTATGTACCTTTATTATCCCTCAATTCGGAGCGATCGTCCAACCTGTATTTTTAATGCGAAAGCCGGAACTCGCCGTTGGGATGCTGCACAAGTTTCGCTGGATATTCCCCTCAGCTTTTATCCTCTGTCAAGCTCCAGCAATGACAATTTTCTTGCTGGACTGAATCAGGCTAATTTAGAGTTTGCTATTTTTTGCAAAAAAAATTTGATCGCGCGCTCTTTATTATAATTTAAACTTATGTTTAGCCTTAAGGACTTTTTTTATTTTCATATTACAAATAGTGTTGTAAAAAAACAACTATTAGGAATAATTCTTATTTAGCCGACGATTTTGCAACCTTTGACAATTTATTACCTAAGTGGGATGAAGCTATGGTACTATTAAAGTTATAAAATCGGTTGCTTGTTACTACTCTCAAGTAAACTGACCAACAAACTTAAGACGAGTAAAAGTCTGAAAGCCTTGTTAAACCTGCAAGGCGATCGGAAACAGCGCCAAAAAACCCGCTTTTTTTGCGAGAGCCTCAAGTAAAGCTGTATGTCAAAAACTGGGAAGACCCGGAGGGTGGGGTTGACACAAGCAGTAGAATATGCAGTAAAAGTCAGCCTAAGCAAATAAGACTGGCAGCAGAAAAAAGGGACTAAAAGGCCCAAAACAGGTAAAAAAAAAGTCGATCGGGCAAAGTAAGTTGGCCGAGGACTAAAAATATGGTGATGAGTGAGATACAATTGACCTGTTCCGAGCCAAGAATTGGTCAACATCACAAGTATCCTGTAGAAGTCAAAAGTTAACAGTCTCAGGGTTGTCGAGCAGCGCGAATCAGAGAAAACTATGCCTCAAAAAGTAATCGCCAAACAGATGTCTTTGGAATCAGCGTCCGATCCGATCTCCGTGGTTGCGACCGTGGAAACAGTGCCAGCCGAAGCAGTGGCAGTAGAGTCCTACGCCGATCGGTTGATGGACGAACTGTTTGAAGGAGTCGATCGAGCATTCGACGGCAGCGACGGACTGCCATCGGAACCAGTGCAGCCTGAATTCGTGGCGCTCAAGTCGATCTCTGTACCTCAAATAGTTTTGTCGCAGTTGGCACCCCCGCAGCCGCAGGGGGGGGAAAAAGACGTAGAAGCGATCGCCCGCCAAGTCGCCCTAGAAACAGCCAAAAAACAGCAGTCCAAACAATCATTCGACAGAATCCTGCTGGGAGCAGCATGTGGGTCGCTGCTGCTAGTCATGGGCTTGTGGCTGGCAAGCCGGTCGGGACTGGTGCGCTTGCCCGCCGCCTCCGCACCAGAGAGGTCCGTAGCAAGTGGCAAAACAGCACCAGACACCCCGTTTGTCGAATACGTGCAGCGTTCGCTAGAAGCGATCGAACAAAAAAAAGCACCCCAGGCTAACCCGCAACTTGCAGGAGTTCCCGGAGTTGCCACTCCAGGGACGCTGCCGAGCATTTCAATTTCCGGCGCGCCGCCGGCAACCGCAGGTCTTTCGACAGCAGTCAACCGCATCGCTGATGCCCTAGAACAAGTCGGCGCGCAACCGGGAGCACCTGCACCCCAAATCGTAGTCATCCCTCCCCCCGCTCAGGTGACTGTGGCTCCGGCTGCTCCGGTAGCTGCTGCTCCGGCTGCTCCGGTAGCTGCTGCTCCGGCTGCTCCGGCTGCTCCGGCTGCTCCGGTAGCTGCTGCTCCGGCTGCTCCGGCTGCTCCTCAAACCGCCGCAGTTTCGCCCTCGCCGGCGGCTCCAGCCTCCGGTCGAGCGATCGCCGCCGCCGGCACTCGATCTCCCCTCGCCGCTTCCCCTTCCCCCTCGGAGTCTCCACAGCCGAAGATTTTGGCTCGCGAAACCGAACCGGCACCAGCACCAGCGCCCGCAGCCCAGCAATCCGCGCCCGCGCCCGAGCAATCGGCACCGGCCGTCAGCAGCGCCCCGACTTCCGCCCACACGCTGGTAGGGATTTTGGAGTTGGGCGATCGATCGGCTGCTTTGTTTGAAGTAGACGGCGTAGCCCGCAGAATTTATGTGGGCGAAAGCATCGGCGCTAGCGGTTGGACGCTGGCAGAAATCAAAAATCAAGAAGCAGTGATCCGCAAGGGAGGAGATGTGCGATCGGTTTTTGTCGGCCAAAAGTTCTAATCAGTTATCAGTCATTAGTCATCAGTCATTAGTTATGAGTTAGGTCATCGGTAATCAGTAATGGGCAGCGATCGGGCTGTATATCACGAGCAGTGAAAACAGTTATAATATAAGAACCGCCAAGACGTTCTTAATGGCTGAAACCATTGCTCTTATTACTTCTTGCTTCTATCCGTTAAATCGGTTCCCCAATTCGTTGCCGAACTTTCTTCTGCTATAACTAACAACTCAGGATCAATAATCGATCTCCAGTGACTAAGAACCAATGACTAATAACTAATGACCAATGACTAATGACCCAGGACTAATGACTGAGGAATTATAAAAAATGGGCTTATTTGATGATTTCAACCGCTTTCTAGAAACCCGATTAGAAGAATTTTTGCGTAGCAATCCCCATCTGGAATTGCAGGCAATAGAAGAACAACTGAAGGAACAAGAAGAAGACACTCTGCGGCTGATTCTCGATATCCAAAAACAAGAGAAAAAACTGCAAGCCGAAATTCTCTCCGCCGCTCAAGAAATTCAGCGTTGGAACGATCGCATCAACAAAGCTAAAGCTGCTCAAAGGCTCGATTTAGCTCAAGCCGCCCAAGAGCGGCAAGCCGCTTTGCTGCGTCAGGGAAATCAGCGCTGGGGTCAAATGCAAGGCTGCAAAGAACGGATTGAAAAAGCAAAAGAACTGTACCGCCAAATTCAAGTACGGCGAAAAGAAGTCCGAGCAAAAGCCGCAGAAGCTGCAACTCGCACGACCACTAAAACAGAGCCAAATTGGGATACAAAGGGTTGGAATCAGAGTTCAAATTATAACAGTTTTAATGCGGCAGATCCTTTAGAAGAAAAGTTTCAACACTGGGAAGCTCAGGAAGAACTAGATCAAATGAAGCGAAATATAGGCCGATAGTTACGAAATTGTCCCAATTTTTTAGGGACTGGTTCACTCGAAACTCGGATTCCCAACGCTTATACTCGTCAAGCCCCCAGACTCTCAGGTATGGCGATCGCTCGCTCAGACTTTATATAATTACCATCCTAAACTTGTAGGGACAATTAATCAATCATCCCTACAATATTCTCACCTAATTAATTAGCGTTGCACATTTATGGTATAAGCAAAAGCTCTAGTCAACTAACAAAACCTATGATTTTTCCGGGCTGTCAATCCACCAATATCAATAAAAATGGCTGGAAAAGAGGTAAACAAAACCATATTTGTTGAGAGTGCCGTCGGCAATTTATAGATGTTTATTCTGAGACCCGGTTATCTCCAAGAGGTAAAAAAGCCGTGTCTCCATCTCTACCGATAAGGAGATGGGTTTCGGCGGATAGAATGTCTGACTGGGGTTTCTCATAATACAGTTATTAATTGTGTTAAAGAGGTGAGAAACAGCCGATCAACTCAACCTGATTATTATGAAATTCCCGAACTAGCCCTGATAGATACAGCAGATTCCACGTTTATGAAAAACACCGGGCTATCGCTCTATCTCCGCCGTAGGGACACATAACTCGGCTGTTGTCCCTACTTCATAAACCTGGAATAGGCTCTAATCTGTGTTTCATCTGAGATATTGCACCATTCTCAATCACCCTTCTATGGGCGGGCTAGAAGAGTAACTGGCCACAAGAAAATTTAATCTTTATGGAAGAGACCCAAAATGCCTTTTAAGCAAGAATGTGCAAGATGTCAGTTTCATCGGACTGATGTTCACTCATGTTAGCGCATGATATCATTTCCGGTTACACCGGAATGATGTTGACGGTTGACGGTTGACAGTGAACAGTCAACTGTCAACTGTCAACAGTGAACTCGAATTTACTATTCCGATGCTAACGGATTTGATATGAATAGATATCCCAAAGAATTTTTATACGCAGATTTGGCTCCCATATTTTGTGGCAACCCACGCACAAATCTATGCCTAACGGCATCAAAAGTTTTGGAATAATAGGCGTGAAGATTAGAGTAAAAAAGACAGATTCAGAATCAACAAAAAGTTTTTTAATTTAAATCGCTGCGGTTATTCACAACGGTTGCTCTGCTTGAGAAGGTGCCTCTTCTGGCAGCGGAATAAACTCTGTCTCTTGAGGAACCTGAGCAAACCGTCCCTCTCTCCAATCGAGTTTAGCTTCCTCAATGCGC
This sequence comes from Microcoleus sp. MON1_C5, assembly GCF_036701875.1. Taxonomy (NCBI): domain Bacteria; kingdom Bacillati; phylum Cyanobacteriota; class Cyanophyceae; order Oscillatoriales; family Microcoleaceae; genus Microcoleus; species Microcoleus sp. MON1_C5. The sequence continues at coordinate 10,803 of NZ_JAUBRN010000050.1, forward strand.
GAGTGGCGACTCGAAACAAAATTCCACCACTTATGCCGCTCACCAACAGGTTCACCGCCAATCACAACACAACGAGCCTTGCCTGAAGCAGAAATGTTTACTTCAGTGCCTGAATTTAGAACTGCCAACCGATGTTGTTCCAGAGGCACTCCATCGAGCAAAAGCCCCTCTGTTACGCTGTAAACCGCCTGTTCGCTGTAATGGCCCGGTAAGGTAAATTCTTGTCCAGCAGTTAGTTGCACGTCCAGATAAATCATGGGTGAAAATATTTGAACTGGCGAAGTACGACCATAGGCCTCACCGGCAATTAGGGTGAACGAAACTCCTGCATCCTCCCAAACAGGCAGCTCAGAAGCCGGATGATGCCGAAACCAGGGGTCGGTTTCTTCGTATTCATCGGGAAGTGCTATCCAGGTTTGAATGCCATGCAGGATGGCTTCTTTGCTGCGCTCATCGTCAGGCGTGCGTTCGGAGTGGACAATGCCTCGCCCTGCTGTCATCCAATTCACCGCACCGGGACGGATTTCTTGAACGCTGCCCACACTATCACGATGCAGCAAAACACCTTCAAACAGGTAGGTGACGGTTGCTAAGTTGATGTGCGGATGCGGTCTGACATCCACGCCCCGGCCGGGTGGAAACACCGCAGGGCCCAGATGGTCAAAAAAGATAAACGGGCCTACCAGTGCTAGAACGTCTGAGGGAAGCAAGCGACGGGCTTGGAACCCACCCAAATCTTGAATGTGTGGCTCAATGAGATGCTGGATGGTATCCGTCATAATGTTTATGAAGTTGCGAACGCTAATTGTTTATGTCAAAAGTGCATTATACAAAAAGCTATCCTTGTAGAGGGCGATCGCAATATCAGTGACTGGTCTAAACTTTTCCAATCGAAAGCGGTTGTAGAGTGTCGAGTTCTCAACGAGCTTTCTGCTTACGAGACGATGGAGAGTTCATCACTGACTTGAATCCGACCTTTGACCAGGGAGCGAATCAGACGATCGAGTGAGCCACGTTCTTCTTCACTGATGGACTCATCAAGGATAGCGGCCATCATGCCGTAGCGGTCAGCTTTGGTAACGCGGTGAGTATCGGTGACAGTGGCCATTAATTCGTTGATAGCGCCGGGGAGAAGATTAACTGGAGACATGAGATTGTTTTGAACTCGACACCTTAATCATCTCGTGGTTTCTTCTAAGAGCAAGTGATGGTGCTGGTTTTTTTGCGTGATAATACTGAAAATATTGGGTGAACCAAGTCCGTGTTACCAGTGATCGAAGTCACAACATTGAAACCAATGCAGCGGTGGAAAAATTACAACCCACCTTCCGCCCTTTGACTATCACACCGTGATAATTTTCGTCTTTCACGAGTCTGAACTTCCTGCTGTGCAAAAGTTTCAGACCTTCATAGGAAGAACTGCCCCTTCTTCAACTAATTCTCAACAAGTAACGACTGTTGACTTTTTATTTCCTCAAAATTGATGCAAACCTCATGGCTTGGGCAAAAATACCTGAATGTGAGAGTCATATCAAATCCGCCCTTCATCGGAATTATTCATCTCTCTTCCCTTCCTCTGTATCCTCTGCGTCCTCTGTGGTTTAATTCTTCCGATATAACCGGAATTGATATCAAAGGGCCGGACGTGGGGTGTAAGACACCAGAAAAATGATAATTTGGCCCACTAAGTACGTAAGAGCAGGTATTAGGTCTCTTGACGACAGGAAATTAGCTTTTCCGGGTTAACGTTTCTCTGCTTCGCCAATGAGGGTAAAAGCGGCCCAATCTACAGGATTAGGATGTTTGACCAATGTCACCAGCATGGCCTTCCGCAGCGCTTGGGCAATATCAGGGGTTAGCTGCATCTGCCGATAAAATTCCGCCATCAAGTCGGCTGTTGATTCGTCGGCTACTGACCACAGAGAAACTACAACACTCGGAACGCCTGCTGCAATAAACGATCGCGATAAACCAATGATGCCATCGCCTGTAATACGACCGCGACCCGTATTGCAACCACTCAAAACGACGAGTTCGGCATTCAACCTCAAATTAAAAATTTCGCTAGCAGTGAGTAAACCACTGTCACCCTTGCTTGGGGCAAGTGCGATGACTCCAGGTACGCCCAATCCCTCCACGTCATCCAGGATGCCGTGAGTTGCTAAATGCACGATGCGCGATCGCTCTATTTGCTGTAAAACTGCTACTTTTGTCGCTTTGTCGCCTGTAAGCGGTTCAGCATTCAAAAGCTGAGCAATCGCGATCGCTTCGGCTTCAGCGTGTGGGAGTGAAGACAGTTGTTGAGGAGGTTGGTTCGTCGTAAAGGCAACACTTGGCATGGTAGGATTCCCAACGACTAGCGCACCTTTTCCTGAAGCAAGCTGTTGCTGTTTCTTGGTTAAAGACAGGACTTGAATTGAAGGTGCTGTTAAAATAGTATGTTTTTCTATCAAGTATTTTCCCGAACTATCTTGCAGCGCGGCAAAGGGAACTAAGAACAAAGATTCATGAGGAATAAAGGTAATTCGCGACGCTGGATCTTGAGGTAGAAGGTCAGCAATTGGTTCGATCAGTAGTTGATAAAGCTCTTGCAATGACGGGTCTAAAAATCGTTGCTCGACAATAGGCATGGTTCCGGTGGGATTTCTAGCTGGTTGGGATCGCTGCTTGTTTTGCAGGCAACTGGGAATGAAGCAACGACCTTGAGTAATCAAGGCTTTTAATGAAGTTTTTTCTTCAGCCAAACGTTTCAAACTGATGCGACGAAATTCAATTTTTCCGGTCGGCTGCGTTACCCAGATATAAAGTTCTGAATCTTGCACTTTTCTTTGACCATCAGCTTCTACATCTTCTTTGATAATCGAGTAAGAAACTAAAGTGGAATTGTGTTCTTTAGCAATTTGTTTAATTTCCTGGATGTCGATCGGTTTTATTTGATTTTCCGATAATTTTAGGGTAGCCTGTGCTGACTGGGAAGAAAAACGGCTGGTCAATAATCTAACAAAAGCTTGCGCCCGTCCACGCTCTGCTATTTCTAGCGCTTCGTTATGCTGATTTTGATTTGCCAGCACTTCTTGTAACATACTATAACTTGTTTCTTGGGTTTCAAAAATTGAAATTAAATTGAGATCGTTATTTTTTAAATTTGACCGCAGAGATTCCCAAATTTCAATGGCTGAAAATAAAGTTTTGATAGCTTCTGCTGGTTGCTTTGCTTTGTATAAAGCGTCACCTAAATTGCTGAGTGCGCGGCCTTGGGCGTGACGATCGCTCAGTTCTCTGGCAATGGCTAAACTTTGTTGGTAAGACTCAATCGCTTGACTATAATTTTTGACAGCATAGTAAGCAATTCCTAAATTTTCTAAAGCGCGACCTTGAACGAAGCGATCCCGCAGTTCTAAGGCGATCGCTAAACTTTGTTTCTGCTCTTCAATTGCTTTGGCATAATCAGTCAGGGAATAGTGTACTAATCCTAAATTACTCAAAGCAAGGGCTTCGCCTCGGCGATCGCGCTGCTGTTTAGCAATCGCTAAACTTTGCTCTTGATATTCTACTGCCCTTGTATACTCTTTTTTGGCGTAGTAAACTAATCCCAAATTTCTTAGGACACTCGCTTCTAAATCAGCCGATTTTAGGGAATGCGCTACTTCCAAACTTTGCTCGTAGTATTCGATTGCTTTTTTATAATTGCCAATCGCGCCGTAAGCAGCTCCCAAACCAATAAAAGCTTGTCCCTTTCCCAATAAATCGGCCCTGGATTCAGCTTGTGCTAAGCGCTGCTGCTGGTAAGAAATTGCTTTTTCATAATCTCCGATTGCGTAGTAAGTTGCGCCTAGATTGTTGAGCGCGTAGCCTTCCCTAGCGTCATCGCGGGAGAGTCTCGCCAGCTCTAAATTCTGCTGGTAGCAGGCGATCGCTTTGCTGTAGTCTTTCGGGGCAGTTTGGAGGGGCACTCCTGCCTGCTGCTCCAATAATTGTTCCTCAGTTAAGCACTGAATGGCACTCGGTGTCAGGCTTACTAAGCCATTGTTTAGAGGTGCGAGTTCAGGGAACTGAATGCCAGATGGTGCTGGTGATTTTGGTGGCACCGGGGAAGCTATGACCCCTGGTGGTTCTGGTGGCAGCGATGGTGCTGCTGCTGGTGCTGCTGGTGACGGCAGGGGAGATACGATCGCTGGTGGTTCTGGTGGCTGCGGGACGATGAGCGGTGGTGGTTCTGGTGGCTGCGGGGCAGAGCCAGGTTGGTTCACTGACGGCAGGAGAGGTATGAGCGGTGGTGGTTCTGGTGGCTGCGGGACAGGTGATGGTGCTGGCACCGGGGAAGGTATGACCGCTGGTGGTTCTGGTGGCAGCGCGGGAGCCACCTCCACCGAAGGATTTGGTGGATTGCTAAGGAAGCTGATCTCACCTGCCTTGATTCCGCTAGTGTTGATGTTGCCCGAACTGATGTTGCCTTCTGAATAAAGGGTGACGCCGCCTCCGTTTCCAATGAAGCTAGAGGTTGTAATTCCACCGGTGGCGATCGCGTTTGTCCCATATAGGAAAATTGACCCACCGTTACCGGCTATCGAGGAAGCGTTCAAGGTGCTGGCGTTCGTATTGATGCTTCCCCCCGTGCTGTAGAGGGTAATATTGCCGGCATTGCCCGTTAAAGTTGAAGTATTCAGGTTTTCCGCTGTGATGTCCCCGGACGCTACCAGCGCGAGATCTCCGCCATTTGAAGTAATGGATGCTGCTTGAATGCTGTTTGCAGCGCCTAAAAAAACTGAACCTGCGATCGCGATATTGCCAACTTGAATGCTGGCAGGTGAAGAACTGGCGGGTGCTAGAGTGCTGTTTCCAGTGAGGGGAGTGGGTAGGTTGCCAGCCGTTAAAACCAACTGCGGTCGATCGCTAGATGCGGAAGTGATAGCCAGATCGCCGGCTGCGATCGCGCCTTCGGCTTGCACTCCCAGAGAAGCGCCTGCGTAATTACCAAAAGAGACGTTTCCGCCTGAGACGATCGTAGAACCGCCTGAACTTGCGAAGTTGCCGGGGCTACCTTGAAGTGTGGCAATTGAGAAATCGCTGCCAGCTCTGAAGAGGGCATCACCGGATACAGTACCGTTACTGGTAAGTGTGATGCGGCCGTCAGCGCTCAGTAAGCTTTGGGAGTGATTGCGCGCCTGGATGTCTATTTGGCGATCGCCCTGTACGGCTAGGTTTCCACCCGCATTAGTAACAAAAGAGTTAGCCGCGCTGTCGCGGATACGGACTATTTCCCCCGCTTGCAATTTCAAGTCACCGGTTGTTTGTAGTTGCCTGTTTGCTAGGGTCAGGTTACGCGCGGCTGACACTGTAGCCGTTTGAGCAGACACTGCTAAATTTTGGTTCGCACCTGTTGCCTGAGTGTCGGCGATCGCCACATCGCCAGCTTCTACCCGCAAGTCTGAATTCGTTAGCTGTACGCTTCCGTCGCTGTTAACTGTAACGCCTGTAGCGTTGCTGCTACCTCCTGTCAGTAGTTGGGACAGGGTGAGGGGACTCAACGGCACAGAAGCAGAATCTAGATTAGAAGAGGGGGAAATTTCTAAACTCAGCAAATGGCCTGCTTGAGAAATGCGGACTAAGTTTTCTCCGGGCACCGATGCGATCGCAATTTGCCCGGAAGGTGCTGACAAAGTACCGGGGCTGAAAACTGTTCCGCCTATTAAAGCTAGCGTTTGCCCGTTAGGTACGCTCAGTTGACCGAAATTTGCGATCGCCCCTAGCTGAGCTGTACCAAAATTTAAAATGCTTGGCGTTCCTATCAGCATAGCGTATTCATTAACGCCAACTGCCTGAAACCAATTGTTGCCAAATCCGATTCCGGTTGCTGTCGTTGCCAAGAAGGAACCAGGCACGTTCAGTTGAGCGTTAGAACCAAAAACAATCCCCGCCGGATTCATCAAAAATAAGTTACAACTACCGCCTATTACTTGAATTAAACCGTTAATATAAGAAGCATCGCCACCCACAACTCGCCCTAGAATATTGCGGATATTTGGCTGAGAAATAAAGTTAACAATTTGACCGTCTTTGAGTCCAAACTGCTGAAAGCTATGAAAGAGATTAGTGCCGTCTTTTGAGAGCTGTCCCCCGTTGATGTTAAATTGATTGCCGGAGGCATTAACAGCAGTTCCTGTGCCATCGGGAGACGGAGTAATTGGCTGTCCTGTAGCAGCAGGTGAGAAGAGTAAAAAACCTAAAGATACCACCCAAGTATAAGTCAACATTTGCTGTTGATATCTTTTAGTTATTCTTGTTATAATCATTAGACTTCTCCGTAAAATAAATTATTTGCTGAGTGCGCTTAAATTATAATAAAACTTTTTCCTCAAAAAACATGAGTCGAGTTTAAGCTAAGCACGTTAAAAAGTGCGCTCGTAGCTCAACTGGCGAACGTTTATAGAATTCATTTGATATCTAAGCGGCTGCAAGCCCGATCGGCATCAGCCTAATAACAATACTCCGGAGAGTTTTTACTTCATAGTCTGAAACCCTTGATTTTTCCTTGGTAGTTCGATTGCCGACTCGCCTTGGAAGCCATATTATACTGTTGGTTACCAAACACTGTCCGAAGTCTTGTAATAAAACAAAGATTAACCTTGGCACTTGCATCAACTAGAGTTCTCTAAAAATTACTGACGAGGATTTTGCACGTCTCTATCCAAGCATTTGCCCCTTCTCTTCCCCTACCTTGCCACAACCGGAAAAAACAAGGATTCGAGGATGATCCACTCTTCGTCTCTGAGGCTGGTAGAGTATGGCCTAACTGCTGGATACGAATTTTGCAGTCACTTTACTTCAATACAGTAAAAAATGTCAAATGGGTTCTATAAAAGCGCTCGCCCTTCTCACTCCCCCATCCCCTGAAACTGGTGAAGCGTAGCTATCCCAGAGGGAATCGCCCTTTTATCCAAAATCAAAATAAGTAGACAGACAAAAAAATCTGTCCGCCTACTTAATCGCTAATTACAAATCACTCCCACTCGATCGTTCCCGGTGGCTTAGAAGTAATATCGTAAACCACCCGGTTCACCCCCTTAACTTCATTCACAATCCGGTTCGAGATCAGTTCCAACAAATCGTAAGGAACGCGCGCCCAGTCAGCCGTCATCCCGTCTTCACTCTTAATAAATCGCAAGACGATCGGGTAAGCATAAGTGCGCTGATCGCCCATCACGCCTACACTGCGAATCGGTAGCAAAACTGCAAAAGCTTGCCAAAGTTCACCGTACAATCCGTGTCGGTTAATTTCTTGGCGAACAATGAAGTCAGCATCCCGCAAAATATTTAGTCTCTCGGAGGTAACTTCTCCTATAATCCGAATCGCCAATCCCGGGCCGGGGAAAGGTTGCCGGTTTACGATTTCTTCGGGAAGCCCGATCGACCGGCCGACTTTTCGCACCTCATCCTTAAACAGTTTTCGCAGCGGTTCAATCAACTTAAATCGCAAATCTTTCGGCAAACCCCCCACGTTGTGGTGGCTTTTAATTTTAACAGCAACTCGCTCGCCACTTTTCGGGTCTACATTAGTGTCAGCCGACTCAATCACATCAGGATAAAGAGTACCTTGTGCCAGGTAGTCGAAGGGGCCCAGACGCTTCGATTCTTCTTCAAATACGTTGATAAACTCGTGACCAATCCGCTTGCGTTTTACTTCCGGATCGGTAATCCCTTCAAGTTGAGCTAAAAAGCGTTCGCGAGCATTCACATACTCAACGTCAATGTGGAATTGCTCTTTAAATAATTTTACCAACCGTTCTGGTTCATACTTCCGCATAAACCCTTGGTCGATAAACATACAGGTAAGTTGGTCGCCGATCGCCTTATGCAGCAAGAAAGCCAAAGTAGAAGAATCTACCCCACCCGATAGAGCCAGCAAAACTCGTTTATCTCCCACTTGCGCGCGAATTTCGCGAATCGATTCCTCCACAAAAGTAGCTGTCGTCCAAGTCGGTTCGCACTCGCAAATGTGGTAAACAAAATTGCGAATTAAAGCTATTCCCCCGATCGAGTGAACTACTTCTGGATGGAACTGAACGCCGTACAAATTTTTCTCGTGGTGAGCAACAGCAGCAGACGGAGTATTGTCCGTGTGAGCGAGGATCTCAAAACCCGGCGGCAGTTCAGTACAGGAGTCTCCGTGGCTCATCCACATCGTGCTCCCCTCTTCGACATTTGTCAGCAAATCCGTAGGATCGTCAATAAATAGCGATGCCTTGCCGTATTCCGCTAATTTAGATCGCTCAACCGTGCCTCCGAGCTGCTTTACCATCAACTGCATCCCGTAACACACTCCCAACACCGGTATTCCCAAATTCCAAATTTCTGGGTCGCAGTGGGGTGCTTTTTCATCGTATACAGAACTCGGGCCTCCTGAAAGAATAATTCCTTTAGGATTGATAGCTTTTAACTGTTCTGCCGTAGTCCGGTAAGAAATAACTTCTGAATATACTTGAGTTTCGCGAATTCGACGAGCAATCAGTTCGGAATATTGCGAACCGAAGTCGAGAATCACGATCATCTGGCGATCGATCTGCCCCAGAGAAGAGTTTGTGAGGTCTGATTCAGTTTTTATTTGAGTAGTCACGGTTATTGCGTAATTGCTAATTGCTAATTGGGCAGAAAGTAGGGGAGGTATTTGTCGCGGCTTCACTACAAGACTGAGGAAGGCGAGCAAGCATTAGTCGCTAGGAATAAATCTTATTTATACTAGATTGCAGTCAGCGCTCGTAGTCGATTAATAGGGTTGAGGGCAAGCATAGATTTACTTTAATCCTTACCCTAATTAATTGAACTCTGGCGTCAAAAACTGCGTCCCCAAGCAACCTAGTATAATTAAGGTCTAGGGACAAAGAATTATTACTTGTTAAATATTATCCCTGAGCGATGTTTTAAACAGAATTCAGGGATATTCACACTACATTAACAAATTTGGGTCAAAAATGTATCTCCTATATCACTTTTAACAATAATTTTGCGATCGCGCCCGAACATGACCGATCCCACGGAGATGCGCCGATTAGTGTGAGTAAAAATGCAATCCGATGAGCGCAAGTCTATTTGTCGGGCGATGTCGCCGTAAATTCGATCGACCCAATTGCTCCCAAACTCGGCGTCTAAAGCCCGCAGTTGCCCGAGAGCCTCTTCGGCTGTCGCTGCGGCAAAAATTGCGGAACAAGCCTCAGCAGGCATCCCAGCCTTAGCACAGTAAGCTGTGAGAATTTCCCTGCGCCCGTCAGCGAGGTGGTGGTGAGTGTGAAAAATTCCCGCCGCCAATTTCATCAGTTTCCCGTGATAGCCAAAGAGCAAAATTGACTGCACGCCCTGATATCCGGCCTCTACCAGCAGCGGGCCGAGCCAGTTAGCGGTTTTGACTAGCCTCTCAGGATTAATCCCCAGTTGTCGCGCCAAATCCAAACCGTTTTCGCCGATGCAGAAAACCAAACAGTCAAACAGTTCGGCTTTTTGTTGCAGTTGTTCGCGGTAAACTTCCAACTGTCCAGGGGCACTCAGCGGTTGAGAAATGCCAGTTGTACCCAGCAGCGAAAGTCCTTCTACCACGCCGAAAGCTTCGTTAGAAGTGCGGGTGGCTAGTTGCCGCCCAGACGGCAGAATCAGGGTGACAGTAATTTTTTCTCCCCGTGCGAGTTCTCGGCTCAGATTCGATCGCAACAGCCGCATTGCGTAATCATAGATTGCCGCCCCTCCACCGACTGTGTGACGCCCGATACCTTCACCGCCGAGAATCACAATCTGCTCTCCCTCTCCCCGATTCTCTCCCTCTGTATCCCTCTCTCCCTCTTCCCAATTCCCCAATTCCACCATTGCCCAAACGGGGGTATTGCGAGTCAGATCGAGATTTTCCCCCGGATCGGAGCGAGTCACTCCTAAAGCGGTACCAGTTTTGAGTACAGACGCCTGTTCGATCGGAATTTCTGCCGTTATTTGCGGTTCCAGTAAATTTACTGATACGCGATCAACAGACGGGATACCCTCACGCAAGCACCGCAAAGCTGCAAGTGCGGCCGCACAGGCAAATACTGGCAGTGTATACCCGGATAAAGGTTGAGTTTTTGTCACAATCTAATGCAGGAATCCGTAAATTTACTGATGCTCGACATCACGCTGTAGCAATAATACCCCTCAAACATTTAAGCTTAATTTTAGGGTTTGCTACTTTTAGCAGTTAGGGTAATTTTTGTCAAGTAATCATTTTGTCCTACCAGTTGCCGATCTCAGCCACAATTTTTTTGAGGTGCGTTAGCCGATCCCTCGTAGAGCATCGCCAAAAACCCACTCCGAAGCCTTACTGGCAGGTGCGGGGGATTTCCCTAAACAACCCGGAATCTCGATCGTGAGCGCTGGGACTGAACAAACCGATTCCAGGAATTAGGTACAAATCGTTAGCAGCTATACTCGGCAAGTCGATCGTACTTCCTTCTATAGATTTAGCTAGCCGCAAAGGTTTGAGAGCAGAATCGAGGAGGGGCGAAATTTGCTTTTGCCCTTGGGGCGGCTTGTTTGAGGCGGAATTCGAGCAATTTTTGGCAGGCGAAATGCTGCGATCGCTTCCTTGTTAAGCGCTAAAACCTACTTTTAGACTATTAATTAGCAAATTTATATCTCCCAAGCGGTTGATGTTCCAGTAATCGCTTGCCATCTATATTAATAACCATTACCCGGAAGTGCCAGTCTAGCTTTCAAGCTCACATCTTGAAGGCGGGGCTGGTTTTATCTTAACAGGCTAGGTCAGCAATTTTTAGCAGAAAGATTAAATTTTATTTACACCGGCGCGTGAAAAATAATTTAATGGCCAGCCAGCCTCAAACCATTACCAAACCTGGGTTGGACAGTTTTTAATCTAAAATCTACAATCTACAATCGATTGACTATGGTTGAACCAGTTGCAGAGTTAAATGAACCTCTATCTCTTCAGAGTCCAGAAATAGTAGACCCGAAAATATTTCAGCTTGTTCTCTCTGCAAAAACAGCTCTCAAATTTTCTAAAAAAGACGTTCGATCGACCCTGAGATCCTCAACTCTAGACGGCGTTTTTGCCACTATCTTCGAGTCGGCGACCACCGGCGTGCTGCTGAGCAACTTCTTGCTGCAACTCGGCGCCAGCAGCGTGGAAATAGGTATATTTTCTGCTATTCCGATGGTGGTAAATCTCCTGCAACCACTAGGAGCCTACATCGCAGACCGCACAACCAGCCGCCGCTGGTACAACCTATTAGTATTCGGGGCGTCGCGGCTGCTGTGGCTGGTGCTCGCGGTGGCAATTGTTTGGGGTTCCCAGCACCCAGACCTCCACCAACTGCTGCAATGGACGCTGGTAACAGTCGTAGCAGCTAGTGTGCTGGCAGCTTTGGCCAATTCTAGCTGGTTCAGTTGGATGGCTGCTGTGGTTCCTCAGCGCTTGCGGGGACGCTATTTTGGCTTTCGCAACAGTGCTGTCAGCTTCATCACTTTGCTGGGAGTGCCGTTGATGGGATTGGGAGTGTCAACTTGGGACGGCGGCCCAATTTTTGGCTACGGTATTGTTTTATTTGTGGGTGTTTTGGCGGGAATGATTAGTTTGGGGTGTCAATCCTTCATGGGTGATGTGAATCCCCAGGTATACAAAAAAGATGCAGAGAGCGATCGACTTACAGAGAAAAAAGAAAAGCAAGTAACAGATTTTGTGCCTTCTGTGTTGAAAGATTCTAATTTTTTAATGTTTATTCTTTACTTCAGTGTGTGGACATTTGCTGTCAATCTCAGCGCGCCTTTTTTTAATATCTACCTGCTGAAAGATTTAAGCTTGGATGTGAGTTTGGTAACGATTTACACCAGCTTAAGTTCCGGCGCAAATCTACTGCTGCTGATGTTTTGGGGCAAGTTGGCCGATCGCTGGGGAAATCGCCCCCTGCTAATTGCGGTTGGGCTGGTGGTAGCGGTAACGCCTTTGTTGTGGTTGGGTACGGGCAATTACCCGTTTGCTCTATGGGTGTGGCTGCCGCTGCTGCACTTGTTGGGGGGAACGACTTTAGGCGCGATCGGGCTGTGTACTAACAATATTCAAATGGAGATAGCGTCGATCGAGCAACCTTCGACTTATTTTGCGATCGCCGCAGCAGTTTCGGGAGTAGCTGGGGCTTTGGGAACTACCGCCGGCGGCTTTCTTGCCGAACTTCCTGGCATGAGTTTGGGAGCAGTGTTTGCCCTCTCGGCTGGTGTTCGCTTGATTGCCCTTCTGCCTTTGGTTTTGGTGCGAGAACCTCGTAGCCAGTCGCTGCGGTCGATCGTCCCCACTTTGGGACGTTTCAATTTAAACCGCGGCTAGGAAATTTTCGCACAAATTTACCGATCGAGAAACCAGAAAAGCCCACAGATTGTTAAAAACTTCAAGCACATCGCAGAAAATCGGAGAGTCGCTGCAACAAATTTTAATCCAAAACATAGTCCAAACCTGTTATGTGTTCGGCCAATACGTCACCATTATCTTGCAGCTAAGTGACAAATCGATAAGATATAGCTGTTCTAAAAACTGACCAAGCAGAGCGTAAATCTGTTTAAATGTTTGTTAGCTATGGCATCCGCTCGTTACTCCTGTTAGGAGAATCGAGCCTTTTCCCAGAACCAAAGCTACTATTTCACGCTCTAAATTTTTTACGTTTTAAGAGAATCGAGCCTTTTCCCAGAACCAAAGCTAGGATTTCACGCTGTTTTTTGTTTAAGAAATATAAATAAAATTAACATTTTAATACAGCAAACTAGACTAGATGGTGTTTAAGGACTAATATCCTGAGAATCGAAATAACTCAAGATTGCCCAGCCAGATAACAATTTGGTCTAGCAAGAAATTATGAGGGATCGCGTGAGGTGACAGAAAAATGGGAAGTGGCAATTCTCTTGTAACCGATTACCAATGACAGGTCGCTATCAAATTTCAGATTCAAAGAGAGAATATAAAAATGACGAAACCAGGGAAACGTCTGATAGTTTGCTGTGATGGAACTTGGAACAAACTAGATACTCAGTGCCCAACTAATGTGGTTAAGCTTGCCCAGGCCGTGAAACGGACAGCCAGTGAGGGGGTTCCGCAGATCGTGTTTTATGACGAGGGAATTGGAGTGGACAGTAACAAGATTGTGGGCGGAGTCACTGGGCTGGGAATTGATAAAAATATACAAGATGCCTATCGTTTTCTTTCTTTCAACTACGATCGCGGTGACGAAATCTATCTATTCGGGTTCAGTCGCGGTGCTTACACAGTCAGGAGTCTAGCGGGGATGATCTATTGCTCCGGTCTCCTATCCCGCCGTTATGTTACCAAGGCATCAGAAGCTTACGAGCTTTACCGTAACCGAAGCATTAAACCAAATGATGAGGAAGCAAAGAGGTTCCGCAAAGAAAACGGCAAAGATCGGGGCGAGCGCGTCCCAATTACCTTGCTTGGTTGTTTCGACACCGTTGGAGCCCTTGGTATTCCTCTTGTACCCGCCTTGAAGAAGTTTGAGGGACAGCTCAAAACAAGGTACAAATTCCACGACATCACTTTAAATAAGGATATTGAGAATGCGTTGCACGCCGTTGCGATCGACGAAATTCGCGAAGTCTTTGATGTTACCCCGATGAAGAAAAATCCTGATGCCCCGAACCAGAAGCTTCGTCAAGTTTGGTTTCCAGGCCAGCATAGCTGCATCGGCGGTGGTACGCCAGAATCCCGCGGGTTATCAGATGCTGTCTTGAAGTGGATGTTGGATCAAATCAGTCACCTTGAATTGAAGCTTGAATTCGAGCCAGAAGCCATTGAGGATATCAAGCCTGATTATAAGGCTCCATTTAAAAACGATCCTGGGTTCTTCAAATGGGCAGGAATCAAGTGGCGCGAGGTGGGGGATACCATTGAGGATCTTCATGAAAGCGTGATCCAGCGATTGGAAAAAAGCCAAGACTATCGGCCTAAGAATCTGCAAAAGATTCTCTCCAAAGTAATTGAAAATCGAGAAAAATGATAAAAATTTATCAAACTCTCAGAACCGAATATCAGAAAATTTTGTAATCTACCTAATCTACAACAATCGAAAGGAAAAGGAATCATGACAAGAGATACATCTAGAGATGGATTGAGCAACAAAGCTTTAGCATATACGTTGACTCATTTCAAACCAATTTGGGACTTAGTTCAAAGTTACGAGCCTCTAAAACGTAAACTAAACAAATTTTTTCTCAATAGCATCATTTACAAACTTCCGACTCGCCCGCTTCCCTATAGCTTAATGGGCTTAGACCCCAAAATTCCAGGGACAGATATTCCCAAGAAAACTGATACCTATATCTCTTGGGATTCACTTACAGACAAGACTTATACTGGGCGACATTTACCTCCCGATCCGGAATTTAACAAAGAAGGAAATTTACCACCACTGGACAAAGTAAAGACCTTATTCCAAAAAAGAGACGGAAAAACCATTTATTCGGAAAAATCGACTCTGCTGTTTCCCTATTGGGTGCAGTGGTTTACAGATAGTTTTCTCCGGATAGATCACCAAAACCGCTTCAAAAATACCTCCAACCATCAGATTGATATGTGTAATGTTTACGGGTTGACCCGCAAACAAACAAATATGCTCAGAGCTTTCAAAGACGGTAAATTTAAAACCCAAAAACTCCAGCGAAAAGATGGCGTAGAAGAAGAGTATCCACTCTTTTATTATGCAGATCCTGAGCAGGGTATTATCGATCCTCAATTTGAAGGTCTTCATGCACCCCTTAATGATGAGAAAAGACAATCCCCCGAAAAGAAAGGCAAGCTATTTGCAATGGGAGTTGAACGGGCAAACGTCCAAATTGGCTATGTCATGCTCAACACTTTATGTATCAGGGAGCATAATCGAATTTGTGATGTTTTGTCCAAAAGCTATCCGGAATGGGACGATGAGAGGCTCTTCCAAACCGCGAGAAATATTCTCATGGTGATTGTTCTCAATATCATTATGGAAGAGTACATTTTCCACATTACGCCCTATAATTTTAGGTTCTTTGCCGATCCGGAAGCTTTTACCAAGGAAAGTTGGTATCGAGAAAATTGGATGGCGATTGAGTTTAGTTTTGTCTATCGCTGGCATAGTGCGGTTCCTGAAACCTTTATCTATGACGGCAAAGAAACATCCATGTACGATTCCCTCTGGAATAATCAGATGTTAATCGATAAAGGGTTGGGTGCATTGATGGAAGAAACTTGTTCCCAAGCAGGCACTAGAATTGGTTTGTTTAACACACCTGATTTTAAGATCGCAGGAACACCCTATACATTTATTGATGCTACCGAACTAGCATCTGTTAAACTCGGACGGCAGGCGCAGTTAGCCAGTTATAACGATTACCGCGAAATGTGTGGTTATCCCAGGGTGACTGATTTCAATCAAATTACGGGTGACGAATACGCTCAACAGAAATTAAAAGAGTTGTACGGTCATGTTGATAAGATTGAACTATTTGTCGGATTGTACGCTGAAGATGTCCGGAAAAATTCAGCAATTCCGCCTTTAGTAGCACGGATAATTGGCATTGATGCTTTCTCCCAAGCTTTAACTAATCCTTTGTTATCGCCTATAGTCTTCAATAAGGAAACTTTTTCCGAGGTTGGTTGGGAAATTATCCAAAATACCAAAACAGTCTCTGACTTAGTGAATCGTAATGTTCCTCCAAGCGATCCCAAGTACAAAGTCTCCTTCGATCTTTAAGTTGTAGCTGACAATTAAGACTCAAATTAGTTGGGGGTGCAAAGACACCTGCGCCCTCAAAAATGAGGAATAAAAAGGCGATCTTTTCGCAAGCGCTCGCCTACGGCAATTCGGGAGCAATTGCACCAGCAGCTATACTATTTAACAGAGGCAACGGTTTGTGTAGAACCTTTTTTAGCGATTAACCGAAGGTTATTTATGAGCAAGAAGTTATTTACCGAATATCCCGAACAGGACGAACGCAAATACTACGATCTTTTGGTTGAGCAGGCCAAGCTTCGGATGGATAATCTTTACGGGGATAAGGAGCGGGCTCTGCGAGATACTCACGCCAAAGCTCATGCGTGCGTTAAAGGAACTCTGGAAATTTTTGACTTTGATGAGGAAGCGATTAAACGGGAAGTGGGCAAACGCGCTTCGTTAACTTCTTCGCAACTGAATGCGATTTCCATTAAGCAAGGTTTGCTAGCAAAACCCAAAGAATATCCTGTTTGGTTGCGATTTGCTAACGGGGCTACCAAAGTATACCCTGATTACCAAAAAGATTCGCGCTCAATATCAGTGAAAGTGATGGGGGTGGAAGGGGAACGACTCCCGCAAAGCCACGAGTCAAAAACCCAGGACATCATTGTTCACAATTCAGAGATATTTGTGAGCCAAACCATCAAAGACTACTACGGCTTTTTTTCTGCTCTGGTTGAATCACCAGAGGCATTGAAAAAGTGGCTAATCCGACATCCCAGACACTTTCTAGCAGTCTCGACGCTTACGGGTAGCCGGACTCCGAAGAGTTTGCTAACAGCCAAATATTGGAGCGGTTCACCCTCTGCTTTGGGTCTCCATCCCGATTTCGATCCCTCCCAGCCTGGTCTAGTTCCTGTCGAATACCCTGCTGTAATTAAGTATGGGTTTACTCCGGTTTCATGCAAACCACCGCACGAGATAATTCCAGAACAATCTCGACCGGGAATTCCTAAAATTCCCTTTGTCGATCGCGCTAAAGCCTTGGGTTTAGATCCCAATCAACCAGACAATTATTACCGGGATGACCTAATTCAAGCCTTGGCGAAACCTGACGCTCAATACTGTTGGGATTTTGGCATTCAGTTCCAAACCAGCCTAAAAATGCCGATCGACGATGGCATCAATGTCTGGAAGGAAAAGGAATCACCCTTCTTGAGAGTAGGTCGTCTCACCGTCAAGCATCAGATTATTGATTATGAAAAACAATCTGATTTCAACGAAAACCTGAGATATTCTCCCTGGAACGGCTTAGCAGTTCATCGTCCAGTAGGTGCGATCAATCGGATACGCGGTGTTGTTTACCCCGTTGTAGCGAATTATCGCCTTCAAAAGCGAGGTATTGTCCACCAAGAACCAACCGGAGAAGAAACATTTTAAGGGAATAATTTGAGGCTGGGACATCATTTAATGCCATCAGGCAGGTGTCGTCTGAGCAAATGGCAACTCAAAGAAGTTAACAAGCCAAACCTTCAAAAAATCCCATCCCTTTTTAGGGGGTGGGAGTCTTGAAAATTATTAATTTTTAGTGCTCAGTCCTTAGTCCTCATTATTCAGTAGCAATTAATCAATAACTGGGTTCGTACCCAATTATTAATTATTCTGCTAGCAACCAACTGATGACTAATGACCAACGACTGATGACTAATAAATTAGGCTTGCCGTGAGTAGTATTCCACCACTAGCAGTTCGTTAATCTGTAGAGCAATCCACTCGCGTTCGATAACGCCGTTAACTTTGCCAATTAGTTTTTGCTTATCAAATTCCAAGTGATTGGGCAAGTGAGCCAACCCAGGGTCTTTGAGATTAGCTTCTACCATTGCGCGCGAGCGCTCTCTATTTTTCACCGCAATCACATCACCAGGCTTGCACTGATAGCTGGCGATATTGACTTCACGGTCATTGACAGTTATGTGACCGTGATTTACCAATTGTCTAGCGGACGGAATGGTTGGAGCCATTCCCATCCGAAACACAGTATTGTCCAAGCGCATTTCCAAAAATTGCAGTAACACTTGACCTGTGGAGCCCGTGACACGGCGGGCTTTGCGGACGTAACGGAGCAGTTGGCGTTCCGTCACACCGTAATTGAAACGGAGTTTTTGCTTTTCTTGCAAGCGAACCGCATACTCAGAGAGCTTTTTGCGGTTTTGACCGTGCTGTCCAGGCGGATAATCTCGTCTGGGAGTTTTGCGGGTTAGACCCGGCAACTCTTTCAGGCGACGGACGATTCTCAATCGGGGGCCTCGATATCGAGACATTTATTTTCCTCTCTAATATCTGTATGCAATTTTATGCAGACTCTATATTATATGTTGGTAACGGTCAAAATTCCAACAAAGATCGATAAAAAAACGATCGACCGGAGGGCGATCCATAATGTGCGGTAAATTCTGAAGGAAAAGCCGATCGCTCGATCGCCCCAATCAG
Organism: Microcoleus sp. MON1_C5; assembly: GCF_036701875.1. Lineage (NCBI taxonomy): Bacteria > Bacillati > Cyanobacteriota > Cyanophyceae > Oscillatoriales > Microcoleaceae > Microcoleus > Microcoleus sp. MON1_C5. Next base: position 29,012 of record NZ_JAUBRN010000050.1, read on the forward strand.
CCAAAAAAACTCACTACTCGATCTGCCATGCACAACCGCAATTTTTCCCGCACTTCTTCCCCAAAACCAGCACCGACAGGCTCAAGCCCTACCGGGCGCTGGATTTTGGCTCTCGGCACGCAGCTAGCAGCACTTGGTTTGTTGGCAACAGCACTGCCAATCTCACCAGCATCAGCCATCACTATTAGAATCCCTCGCAATAGGAATCCCTATCGCGTCTGCGCCCTGGAACTAATCGAAGCCGGAGTGGGGGCCGAGGCTGCCGCCGCCGCTTGTGCTGACGCCCTCCGCCCCCGCGACATATCTAAATGCGCCCTCCAAATCAACCGCAAAACCAATATTTCGGGTGTCGAAGCGCTCTCTAGCTGTCGGCGGGTGAGGCGTCCCAACGAATTGGCTACTTGCGTAGTGAATATTAACGGCAAAAGTCGAACTCAACCTGCGGCTCCCCTGGTAGTGCTTGATGGATGCCGCCGCAGTTTATTGCCACAACAGTTTGCTGAATGCGTAGTCGGTTTGAGCGGCAGGCTCGACTTTGCCACTGAGCGGTTAATCGCCACTTGTCTTGACCCCAGGGACAGCGTGAGCCAGTTGGACGGGCGCCCTGCACCTACCCCTCCTGTGGAGCTAATTCCACCGCCTTCGCCCCCCAATTAATAACGGTTGACTGTTAACGGTTGACTGTTGACTGTTGACTGTTAACTGTTAACTGATGACTGATGACTAATGACTGATGACTACTTTTTCCTAATCAAATGTCAGAAATTTTTGCTCAAATTACAGTCCAAGAATTAGCTCGCCAATTAGCAGAAACCAATGCTGATAAATTGCAGCTTGTAGACGTGCGGGAACCTTACGAAATTGAACTCGCGGCGCTGCCGGGATTTGTAGCTTTTCCGCTGAGCGAGTTTGCCGAATGGTCTGGTGAAATTGACGCTAGACTCGATCGCGACACAGAAACCCTAGTTCTGTGCCATCACGGAGTGCGATCGGCTCAAATGTGCCAGTGGTTAACCGATCGAGGATTTACCAACGTTAAAAATATCGTTGGTGGCATCGATGCTTACTCAATGGTGGTCGATCGAACCGTCCCCCGCTATTAACCTCAAATCCAGTTCTTAACTATGTTTTTTTCAGAGTCCGCGCAGGCGGACTTTGTGTGTGTATAAATCGATTATATTCCCTCGGAATGAGCTAATTCACAGCAGCCAATCTAAAATTTAAAAGCGTACTCATAGTGAGCCGATCGCGCCCCTGCCTTTTCGAGTCATAAAGAGCCTCATCAGCCGCCAGTAGCAGCGCTGTCGCATCATTTTCCTCGCTCGGAACAACGCTGGCAATTCCTAAACTAATCGTTACCACAGAATTAGGCAGACCGTCAAGACTCTTCGGGTTAAAAACAATATTCAAATCTTTCACTTTCGCTCTAATTTGTTCGGCAACAACCACAGCCGCCGACGCATCAGTTTCAGGTAAAATCACAGCAAATTCCTCGCCCCCGTAGCGAGCAGCTACATCAGCAGGACGCTGGAGCGATCGGCGAATTGTCTGAGCTACCAATCGCAAACAATCATCGCCTGCTTGATGTCCGTAGGTATCATTATATATTTTGAAATAATCGAGATCGCACAAAATTAAGGATATCGGAGACCCCTCGCGAGCCATGTGTTCCCATTCGGTTCGCAAGCAACTATCAAAATGCCGTCTGTTACCAATTTGAGTAAGTTCGTCCACATTCACCAAAGCTTGCAGCCTTTGATTTTCTTGCTGCAACTGCTCAAAACGAACCACCGACCACTTGTCCTCGCACAAATTTTGCCCTTGAAAATACAGGCGATATAATTCGCAAGACAAACTACAGTTATTTCCCTCTAATTTGACCAGTCCCATGCTGTCTAACTGATAAGCCATCAAAGGTTCGAGAGGAATGCTATTTTTAGCATCGACAACTTGTTGGAATGCGGAGGCGAGTTCGGGCTGCTGTTGAATGGCGATCGACTGATTTTGCAAGTAGTCGCTATAAATTCCGCTGTGAGTAGGAGCTGCTGTTAACAGTTCTGCCAACTCGGCTCGCCCCACTTCCTCGGCCGGTTCCTCCCGATCGACGGACAGGCGATTTTGCAGCAAAATTGCCAGGTGATACAGCGCTAAATGCACTAAATAAGGATGCCCGCCTACCATGTTCATTAATTGCTGTATCGGATCGCGATCGCTCCAGTTTAGTCCGTATCTGCCCGCCAAATCTTGGACTTGTTCAGCCGTAAATTCTGAGATTTTAATCGGCATTCCTACATTAAATGGAGATTGATTAACATTCAAAGCAATATAATTTTCTGTTGAATGAATGACAACGGTGCGGAGTTTTTGCCAAATTTTGCTAGCGCGACCTTGTTCGTACCAAAAACGGATGACCGACAGAAAATCTTGAGCAATATTGGTGTGTTCAAATACTCGATTTATTTCGTTGATAACCAAGACAATGGGACTGTCAATTTGTTTGAGCAAATAGTTTTCAAAGTAAATAGTGCAGCTTACCTTGCTGCCCATATCTTCATCCCAGAATTCATCAATATTTGGTTCTAGTTTGAGTTGCCGAGCGACATTGACACAAAGCCAGCGCAAAAATTTATCTAAACTACCCAAAACGGCTGTGTCGGCTTGCTGAAAGTCTAAAGTTACTGTGCGGTATCCACGATCGACTGCCGCGTCAATTATCCGCAGCATCAGCGAACTTTTGCCCATTTTTTTGGGAGCTTTAATGCGAACAAGGCCTCCGGGTTTGCTAATTTCTGCACAGGCCAAGGCTTCGGCCCCTGAGCGCTCAATATAAAATGGAGAGTCAAGCGGTATGGGGCCGCCGGGAAAATCTAGCTCGGCAACTGTTTGGATGGAGTTTGGTGATTTTTGGAGTCCTGCCATAGTCCTTGCACAAGGCGATACCCTGACTGTATCTTAGCTTTGTCAGGTTAGGAGATAGACGAGCGGTGTCCAAGATCGATCGACCATCCTACAAAATCTAAGTTTTTAGGGACTTCCCGGAACTGACTTTGCTATAGTAGTGTCACTTTACCCAATCTCAAACCCTGCTTCAACACTTCTCCAGACCGACAAAAATTCGACGGTAGCCCAGACGCGATCATTCTTGGCCTTTACCGGAAAAATAACTCGTCGGTCGTAGATGTCGTGCAGGAAGAGTCCCCATCAAAGGAGAAATAATCATTGTCACGTCGCTACCTGTTTACCTCTGAATCGGTCACTGAAGGCCATCCCGATAAAATCTGCGATCAAATTTCAGATACGATTTTAGATGCCTTACTGACTGAAGACCCTAAAAGCCGCGTCGCAGCCGAAGTTGTCGTCAACACCGGCTTAATGCTGCTGACTGGCGAAATTACCACTAAAGCTCAGGTAAATTACATAGAATTAGCCCGGAAAAAAATAGCCGATATTGGCTACATCCACGCTGACAACGGCTTTTCGGCCAATAGTTGCTCAGTGTTGGTGGCTCTTGATTCTCAGTCTCCCGATATTGCTCAAGGGGTGAACACAGCCCACGAAAGCCGGGAACAATCGAGTGAAGAGGAATTGGACGCCATCGGCGCTGGCGACCAAGGTTTGATGTTCGGCTTTGCTTGCAACGAAACGCCGGAAATGATGCCTCTGCCGATCAGTTTAGCGCACCGGATTTGCCGTCAACTGGCAGCAGTCCGCAAAACTGGTCAGTTATCTTACCTGCGTCCCGACGGCAAAAGCCAAGTTACAGTCATCTATGAGGACGGCAAACCTGTTGGCATAGATACAATTTTAATTTCTACGCAGCACACCGAAACGATCGGCGACATCACAGACACAGCCGCAGTTCAAGCCAAAATCAAAGAAGACCTTTGGACTGCTATCGTCCAACCTGTGTTTGCCGATATTAGCGTGAAGCCGGATTCAGAAACTCGCTTCCTTGTCAACCCCACCGGCAAATTTGTGGTCGGCGGGCCTCAAGGAGATTCGGGTTTGACGGGCCGCAAAATTATTGTGGATACCTACGGCGGCTATTCCCGCCACGGCGGCGGCGCTTTTTCTGGGAAAGACCCCACCAAGGTAGACCGCAGCGCGGCTTATGCTTGTCGCTACGTTGCTAAAAATATCGTAGCGGCTGGTTTGGCCGAAAAGTGCGAAGTGCAGTTGAGTTATGCGATCGGCGTTGCGCGGCCGGTTAGCATGATGATCGAAACTTTTGGCACTGGAAAAGTTGATGACGATCGCCTTTTGGAAGTTGTGAAGCAGCTTTTTGAACTGCGTCCTGCGGGCATCATTCAGGCATTTAACTTGCAGAATTTGCCTGCTGAAAGAGGCGGTCGTTTCTATCAAGATGTGGCGGCTTACGGTCACTTCGGGCGCACTGATTTAGATTTGCCTTGGGAGGAAACTGATAAGGCGGAACTTTTGAAAGAAGCTTTGAGCCAGAAGTTGTCTGGAGTAGCTGGATAGTACAATTTTGGGGTGCGCGCAGCGCACCTTATCCATAAATAATATCGGGTGCTACCAATCAATGTAGGGTGCGTACTCCGCACCTTATCCATAAATAATATAGGCGGTTCTTCGGCGCATCTTATCCATAAATAATACCGGGTGCTACCAATCAATAACGTAGCGGATTCAGTACCCACCTTCAAAGAAAAAAAAATAAATAAATGCGATTTTTCACACCTTTTCAATCAGCAATTCGCAGTTTTGTCTCTTCCCTCCAACAGCGGTTGGGGACTACTGGATTTTCTGCACCAAATCCCGCAACGCTGCCAAGTTCGTTTGCGACTAACAATCCTGGTGGAATTCGCGGCGTTTGGATAACCACCACTGACTCCAAAGTTCTCACATCAAAAGAGCGAATTGCTGAGGCAATGGACTTTCTCGCCGATACGGGATTTAATACCGTTTTTCCTATAATTTGGAGCCAGGGTTATACGGCTTATCCTTCTAAAATTATGCGAGAAAAATTTGGGGTGGAAATTGACTCGCGCTATCAAGGTCGCGACCCCTTAGCAGAAATATGTGTTGAGGCCAAGAGAGCGGGTTTAAAAGTTATTCCTTGTTTTGAATATGGATTTGTGAGTTCTTACAATCGCAAGGGCGGTCATTTGCTGGCGAAAAAACCTGAGTGGACCGCCCGTGATGCCAGCGGCAATTTACTTAAGAAAAATAACTTTGACTGGATGAATTCTCTTGACCCGGAAGTGCAAGACTTTGTGCTGGGGTTGATGCTGGAAGTTGCTAAGAATTATCCGGTAAACGGAGTTCAAGGAGACGATCGCATTGCGTTTCCGGTAGAAGGCGGTTACGACGAAAAAACGGTTAAACGCTATCGAGAAGAATGCGGTAAAGCAGCGCCGTCGGATTGTAAAGAACAACATTGGTTACAGTGGCGTGCTAATATTATTACTGAGTTTGTAGCTCGTTTACACCGAGAAGTGAAAGCTATTAATCCTGATTTGTTGCTATCGATGTCGCCGAGTCCTTATGACTGGGGACTGGTAGAATATTTGCAAGATTCTAAAGCTTGGGTTGACAAAAATTTGGTGGATCTGCTTCACCCGCAGTTTTATCGTCGCGATTTTAATGCTTACAAACAATTGGTCGATAAAATGATGTCGGGACAGCTTAGCGGGCAGCAAGTAAAGTGCGTGTCGCCGGGTATTTTGTTGACGAATCGAGGTAGCAAATATAGCATAACTCCCGAGCTGTTGTTGCAAGTAATTGCTTACAACCGCTCTCAGGGCATTCAAGGAGAAGTGATGTTTTTTTACGAAGGTTTGCGAGATAACGATAACGCTTTGGCTAAGGTTTTGAAAAAAGGGCCCTATGCTCGTTGAGAGATTGTCCCGCAATCAAGCTGTTTCCGGTTGGCTGCGGTCAACCCCGCCGATCGCTATTTCAAACCAAGTTGGTATAAAATAAGACGTTGCACCATTCTCAATAAGCTTTATTAACAGGCAAGATGCCTGTTCCACAAAGGGTGAATTTTATTGTGGAACAGGCATCTTGCCTGTTGCTGACAATGGTGCAAGATGTGAGTATAAAACGATATAGCAGAGTTAGGCTATCTCAAAACCCAGCAATGCCAAGCAGCGAGCGCTACTAATTGTCAAGGTGATTGCCCAAACAAACCCAATAATTAATAATTGGGGAGTTGCAAAAATAGTGGAATAAGACATATTTTAGAAGTGGTGCAAGCTTTTTTTAGAAGTAGCGTTTTGTAGACGCCATATTTTTTAAAGACAGTTTAAAAGAGCAATCTCAACCGCTCGCCAAAATATTAGGATAAATCAGTGACCTCAGCAGCAAGCCTCATCCAACAGCTACCCGAGCTCAGCGATGCTCAATTCCATCAAAAATATTTGAAACAAAAACAAGGGATGCACACCTTGGCGACTATATTGCCGCAAGTAGAACAGCAAAGTCTGGCTTTGCGGGCAGTAAAATTAGCTCTAAAAGTAAATTTAAAACTCGGCTCGAAGCTAGCAGGAACGGTAAAGCCAGAATTTCAAACAGCTACCATAAAATTAATCGAAAAAATCCCCACTTCGCCGCTGCTCAAAATTCAACTGCTGGCCCTAACAAGTTCCGATCGGGCAATTCCGATGCTGGTGGCCGCATTGAACCACAAAGAAAGTGCCGTGCGCCTTCATGGGATTCGAGCGATCGGGAAAATCGCCTCCGAAGCAGCAGTAATTGAATTAGCCCGATCGCTCGAATCCAAAGATTCCCAAATCCAAGCTTGGGCTGCTTGGGCTTTAGGAGAAATTCACTCGAAACCAGCCGCCGTAGCACTGCTCAAAGCCATCAAGCACCCAGAGTCCAAGGTGCGCGCCTGGGCTGTTTGGGCCTTGGGCAAAATTAACCCGAAAACAGCCGTTCCCGCGCTGCTCAACGCCCTCAAACACCCAGACTCCGAGGTGCGCTGGCGGGCGGCGGTCAACTGCGGGAAAATCGGCGTCTCGGAGGTAGTTCCGGGGCTGCTGAATGCCCTCAGAGACGAAAATCACATCGTCCGCGCTAGGGCGGCGGCGGCTTTGGGGAAAATCGGCGATTGTGAGGCAGTACCCGGCTTAGTAGAATTGCTTCACGACGATCCCGACTCCTATGCAGTTTCTTTGAGGGCCGCCGAGGCCTTGGGACAAATCGGCACGGAAACGGCTGTGGCCGGGCTGGTGCAAGCCCTCAACCATGACGACTCAGACGTGCGCGGCAGTGCAGTTTCTGCCTTGGGGGAAATCAGCAGCGAGGTGGCTATGGTGGCAGTAATCGGCTCGCTCTCGGATCGAGATATTTTCGTGCGCGGCAGGGCGGCGGTTGCCCTCGGGAACATGAATACAGAGGGAGATGCGAAATTGCAAAAAATGGTGGTCGCGGGACTGGCGAGCGCAATTGCCGACAGCGAATCTTATGTGCGGTGGAGAGTTGCTGCTGCTTTGGGGGAAATTGGGACAGAGGAAGCTGTGGCAGGTTTGGTGCGGCTGCTGGGAGACGAAACTTCTGGAGTGCGCCAAAACGCTGTTAAATCCCTAGGTCAAATTGGCTCAACGGCTGCTATTTTAGCTCTGGAAACAGCTTTAAATCGCGAATTTGCTGACGTTCGCGCGCTGGCTGCCCAATACTTGGCGGATGTCAGCACTCAGGCAGAAACAGTTGATTTTGATCCCTCTGTTTCCCCAGATTTATCGGGTGAAAAACTGCCGAAAATCCTGATTGGTTCGCAAGCAGAAGCCAGCGAATACATTGTTGAGCGCCCTGCGCGACGCGAGATTAAATACCTGATCTCGATCGGCAGTCCGGGTGTACCCGAACCCAAAACTTTCGATCAAATCGCAAACCGAATGTGCCTGGAGTTTAACGACCTCGACACCCCCGTTAACGACCCCGATCAAATCTTGCCTACCCTTGAGGATGTACGGAAAATTATTGACTTCGCCCTCAAAATGTCGTCCCCCAGAGGCAGTTTGCTCATCTGCTGCCAAAGTGGGATCAGCCGTTCAACGGCTACAGCTTTGACTGTTTGTGCTGCGCTGTTGGGTCGCGGCAAAGAACGGGAAGCTTGGGCGTTAGTGCTTGCCGCCAGACCCCAAGCCAAGCCGAATCGCTGGATGGTACACTTGGCCGATGAAGCTTTGGGTAGAGACGGTAAGCTAGCACTGGCGATCGAATTGACCACCGCAACTCCAGAACTCGCAATCGCTAACAGTTGACTCCCAGAAACCGGGTTTCTTTTCACAAGCCCTACAGTTATACTCAACTAACGACACTTCACCTCAGACTTGTCTGTGCGGGGCAACGATGCCAAAAGTCGATCGCCAGGGTGCAAAAGTTCGATCGGCTCCTGCATTTGTGACATTCTGTGCTAGAAAGTCGTCGGATGATCAACAAAAACCGTCAAGCAATCGTCGCATTGCTGGCAGCAAAACTCCAAAGCTGAGGAATCGGGTGCATTGTCAACAGACAATATCAGCTTGGGGGAGCTCGCAGGCCAAACGCATCAGACAGAATTTTCTGCCTGTAACATTCCACGCGGGGATAATTACACTGCCAGGATAAATTTTTCTTTATTTTGCCTGCTGCTGACCTTGACGAGTCGAAAAAGTAATTTGGCAACAGCCATCAACAGGGTAATTATCTATTAGACATCAACCGAATTTAAGTTTCTCCTCTGGCTCGACAAGAGTTTCAGATGCTTTTTCGCAGATGTCTAATGGAAAATAGACAAGCTTTTCCGTTTGGAGAACTTAAGAGCGTGCTAGATTTTAACAGAATACAGTGGTTGCATATGTCAAAAATTAACTTGCTCAAAAAAACAGGGAACGAAGCAAGTTTATCGGTTGCCGTTTGGGAATGCCAGGGCGAGTTCAATTCCGAGTTAGAACCATTTAACCCGCAGAAACAACCTGTGACCCCGCGAAAGGTAAACCAAAAAAATAGCAAGGTAGGTAAACTGATGCCGCTCTTTATTTCTGAACAGGTCGGTTCTCTAGAAACCGCACAAAAAAACATATCCAGCCAGGATTTTGTAGAAATATCATCCTTAAAAATCCGCAAAATGTTGCCATCTAAAATTGGCGGTTGGTCTATCCATAAAAAAATTGGCGGTGGGTATTTCCTGGCAATAGGAATCGGATTTATTGGCTCCATGAGCGGGCTGGTGATTGCCGATTACTACCAAGGACAAGGATTAAAACAATTCAATGACGCTCACTTACAAGCGCAATTGCTCGGTAATTTTAAAGATGCAGCGCTGGCGGCACAATTGCAGGGAGCGCAGCTAGATTCTTTTGTAGATAATTCCGCCATGCTGGAACTGCAAGAAGAGCAGTTTATCAAGAGTATTGTTCAGGCAAAAGAGCTGCGGTTGCGTATAGAAAAGTTTGCCGACAGCAAACCTGCTTGGCAGGCAGCAAAGCCGGAAGTTCTCAAAAGTTTACTGCAAGAGTGCACGGAAGATTTAGAATCCTACGCCGATACTCTCAAGTCAACTTTGCAGCAAATCCAGCAATCGCAACTGTCACCTCGGGAGATAGAGTCGGCCAGAAAATTGTTGGCGACAGAAAGCGGAGAAGGTGTAAAACAGCTCAACAGCAGCCTTGAGAAATTGAGCAAAATCCTCTATATTGCCCAGCAGCAAGAGGGGCAAGGCGGTGAAGTGATGGAGGAAGCTCAAGGCATGGAAAAAGCCATCATTATTATTAGTATGCTGCTGTCGGTAGTGGTAGCCGGAATGGTGGCTTACCAAACGAGTCGGGCGATCGCCAAACCAGTCGTGAGCGTCACTCAGATTGCCGAAAAAGTCGCCGCCGAGTCGAATTTTGATTTGCGAGTCCCCGTCACCGGACAAGACGAAATAGGCTCATTAGCTGCGTCTCTCAATCACCTGATCGAGCGAGTTTCCCAACATACTAAAGAATTAAAACAAGCTAAGGAAGCCGCCGTCACCGCTAACACTGCTAAAAGCCAGTTTTTAGCAAATATGAGCCACGAATTGCGGACGCCTTTAAATGCGATTATCGGCTACAGTCAACTACTTTCAGAAGATGCCCAGGATGCGGGATGCGATGAGTTTGTACCCGACTTGGACAAGATTCAGAAGGCGGGCACGCACCTGCTAGATTTGATTAACGATATCCTCGATTTGTCAAAAATTGAAACGGGGGGTATGAAACTCGAAATCCAGGAGTTTGACATCGAATCCCTGGTTGACAATGTTGCGTGTGCCGCGAAACAGTGGGTAGAGAAAAATGGAAATGTTTTAGAAATAGAGTGCGATCGAACTGCGGGTATCATGCACGCAGATTTCAAGAAAGTGCGGCAGGTTTTGATGCACTTGCTGAATAATGCTGGTAAGTTCACCAAAAACGGCAGGGTTAAACTGAGTGTCAGGCGCATTGAAGGAAGCGGAAAATTGAATACAGCAGATCGATCGGCGATTGACGATTCAATGCCTGTCGATGAAACTCATGCTGCGGCGATCGCTTGTCCCCTACTGAATGTTGAAGAGTCGGATTGGATTTGCTTATCGGTTAAGGATACCGGAATTGGAATGTCGGAAGAACAACAGCACAAATTGTTTGAAGCTTTTGTGCAAGCTGACTGTTCAACAACGCGACCTTACGACGGCGCTGGATTGGGGCTGACACTTAGCCGCTACTACTGTCACATGATGGGCGGGGAAATTTTGGTAGAAAGCGAAGAGGGAAAAGGGTCTATTTTCACTGTCCGCATACCGGCGGGAAATGGGTGATGTGATGTTTGGGCGAGAGATTTAGGGGGTAGGCAGAGGGGCGAAAATTTAGGTTTCAAACCTCTGGCGGTATGTCCCCATGCTTTCATCTTGTCACTGGGGGCGATCGCACTCGATTAATTGCAATCGATTGTTTGCCCAGTTTAAGCAGCACAAGCCGCTTGCTCCTGAACTCCAACCTAAGTCTATGCCAATAAATTTCATTTAGTATTATTGAACCGCGAAGACGCGAAGGACACGAAGGAAGAAGAGGGAAGAAGAAGGAAGAAGTAGATAATCTTCTACCGGGAACGGAGTAAAAGATCGATCGCACAAACTGCACTCAAGTTTTATCTTGTTTCTCATCCGATGGTGGGGACTGTTTTTGCATTTGTTTTTGACGTTCCCTCACAGCTTGTTCCAAAATGAATGCTGACAAGCCGCTGATTGAACGGCGTTCCTCATTTGCCCACTCTTGAAGTAGGTCATAGATTCCTTCTCCTATCGAGGTTGATATGCGTTTAGACATTAGAGGTTAATTGTTTCTTATTTAAGCCGATCGTCATTGTCCAGTATTTTAGACAATCTTGTCGATAATGCAGCAAGATGTTGCATTATGCTGCATAGTGCGCTATTTTCTTAGAGAGTCAAAAGCCAGCGCTGAACTTTTGCAGGGCCCGCGCTGGCTGATGGTTCCCCAAATACAAGGAGACAATCCACATAAAAGGAGACTATTACTATGGTAAAGCCTGTGAGCGACGGCAGCGAATATAACCGCGGCTATCAACAAGCTTTGAATGATTTTGGCATCACGCAACTGCTGTCGGGTATCCGCAGCTACTCTGATGAGGACTTTGATGCCGATCGCGCGCGCATGAGTGGGCCAGAGATCGAAAGCTTTGCGGTGTTTCTGATTCTGCGCGTGGGGGCGAATCTCAAAGGAAGTACGATCGCCCGCTACCTCAACACTCTCAGAAAAGCAAATTCTCCGACGATCGCCGATCGCCCCGCGATCGAACTCAACTCAAATTCGCGAGGGAAAACACCTGAAAAGTCAAAGCAGGGCGATATCAATTCTTGGGCGATCGTCCGAATTTTACCGAATGCTGAGCATTATACAATTGCGCGTTTTGTCAACCGCCAAGATGCGGACGATCGGCGGAGGGCTTTGTGTCGGTTTATTCGAGGGGGTGTGTTTGAAGTTGTGTGCGATCGCACCTAATCAATAGACCTCTCCAATAACTATTGTGGAACAGGCATCTTGCCTGTTCAAGACTGGCTTTTCTGGAGATGTCTAATAAACACAAATGACGGTGACAATTGTAGCCACTCCGTATTGAGTCCGTCGGGGGTTGAAACCCCCGCCTCATAGCGAAAGTCCTCTTAAGAGGACTATAAATGACTCTTTCAGTCGTCTTCAGACGACTTCAGCTATGAGACAGGGGTTTCAACCCCTGGCGGACTATCGGACTAACCGAGGTTTCTCGCCACCTGTGTATAATCATGGATGAAAACCCGCCCCAAATTTATTTAGAAGGTTGAGAAGCTTCGGGACTTACAATTAACAATTGATCGCCGGATTGACTTTGTTGAATAGCCATCACGGGCGGGCGAGCTTTAGGGTCTTTTTGCTGTTCTTTTGTTAAAGCCGGAAACAGATAAATCCAGTTTCCTCTCTCCAAAAGCAACCGCCAAACTCTAGGTTCTTTGAGATTATTAATATCAGTATAATCTCTTTTGCTCAAATCTGCAAATAAACCTGCATCGCCGATCGCCTTAAATCCTTTGGGGTCTAGTCGGAGTGTTGGATCGTCGAGTTTTCTGCCTAAAGCAATGTTGTCTTGTTTGGCGATTAAGGCAACGGCGGGTAAAGACGAATTTTCCCCGGCATCGCGTCGGGCATCGGCAATACCTTGGTGGTATGCTGACCAGAATAAGACTAGCAATACCCAACCGACGATGATAATTTCGTCAAGGAGCGATCGCAATAATTTGATCGAGTTATATCTATTGACATTAAATTGTTGCCAAGAGTTCAGGATGCGGTAAAGCCACCTGAATCTTCTGGCGTAAGTAGAGGAAAGCCACCGTGTAATTGTTCCATTAATTTTAGCAGCAACTGTCTTGTTTATACTATTAACCAGCCACAAACTGAGGTAAATCGCCAGGGCTGTCAGCAGAAGGGCGATCGCACTTCTGAGTATTGTCCAGCCATCGCCTAAAAATACCTGAAGCGGTACTAGGAAAAACGATTCTACGGGTAAATCGAGGGTAATTACATTTAGCTGAAAGCAGTAAAAATAAGACCAGCGATAAATCCAGCCGGTGAAAAATAAAGCGGCACTGAGTAAGCCAACAACACTGGCAAAGTTGCCTAAAATATTCGATTCGGGAGTAGGTTGGGGAGAAGCAGTCACGGAATTACCTTCAAGGGATGTGGAGTACAATTTTAGGACAGTAGCACGGGTAACGCTTATCCTTGAAGGGGGTCTAGGGGACGATGAAACGCAGAACACTTTCATTTCTAGTTGTAGCACTTTTTACAGTGACAGCGGGTATGGCAGCACAAGTTAATGCCGCCAGTCAGGAAGTCCAGAAACAGAATTTGCCATCCGTACAAGCAGAGGCTAACGCTAGCCAGCCCATACCCGTAGCGTTGCCTACGCAAGCGGAAATTGTGATGAAAGGGGGCGGAAAAAGAGACGGTCGAGTTGTGCAGATTGACGAGAAAGTGCAACAATTATGGATACAGCTAGGACAGGAAAAGCGATCGATTCCTTTGGGTCAAATTGATAAAATCGTGTTTTCCAAAAGTGCGGTAGTTTATCGCAGTAATGGGGTGCAACTTATTCGGGGCGAGCTCGCGCCAGCCACTAGCACTCAAGCCAAATGGAATGGCATTCCCATAAGTGCTTTTGAGCTGAAAGATGCTGTTAAAGGTCAAGCTGTTGTGAATTTGGGGCCGCCTGTCGTGAGTCGAGGGCAGTTGCGGGGGATTTTGGGAGTGTCGAAAGACCGGCAATTTTTCGTGGATGAAATGCAATTTGATGTGCAGAAAAAGACGATGACAATCGCAGCGACTCCGTATTGAGTCCGTCGGGAGGTCAGAAACCGGGTTTTTTTACGAAAATATTTAGTTGCAACCGGCAGATTCGGTAAAAAACCCGGTTTCTTTGGTCGGAGTGTGTAAGTTCTGTCCGCCGTTGTTTTGCTGCGATCGCGATTTGATTTCAATATCTGACGGTTTTGATGAGCCATTAGAAGATTTCAAGGATTAAAAGATTCTGCGTTTGATGCCTATTCTATTAATCGAATTTGGTGAATTATAAAAATGATGAAACGATTTATCAGCAGTGTTTTGGTTTTGGGTGTGTGTCTGACTCCTCTGACTTTACCGGTGATGGTAAAACCTAGTTGGGCGCAAAGTCAAAATTCGCAGGTTGAAGAACTACAGAGACTTCTACTGCAAGCAAAGCAAGAGGAAAGGCAAGGACAAAGGCAACAGGCAATAGAAACGTGGCAGCAGGTTCTAGCTATTGCACGACAACTTAAATTTAGAAAAATTGAAGCTATAGCACTCAATGAGATTGGTTTTAACTACTATAGAATATCCCAGCCACAAGAAGCATTGAAATACTATAACCAAGCTTTAGCAATTAGTCGGGAAGTGAGCGACCGCGCAGGTGAAGCTACTATTTTGAATAATATTGGTACAGTGTACAACAGCATCTCCAAAGCCCAAGAAGCATTGAAATACTCTAACCAAGCTTTACCAATTATGCGGGAAGTAAAAGATCGCGCAGGTGAAGCTACTACTTTGAATAATATCGGTGGAGTCTACGACAATATCTCCCAACCCCAAGAAGCATTGAAATACTATAACCAAGCTTTACCAATTATGCGGGAAGTGAGCGATCGTGCGGGGGAAGCTACTACTTTGAATAATATTGGTGCAGTGTACGACAACATCTCCCAATCACAAGAAGCATTGAAATACTATAACAAAGCTTTAGCAATTAATCGGGAAGTGAGCGATCGCGCAGGTGAAGCTACTACTTTGAATAATATTGGTTTAGTGTACCACAACATCTCCCACCCGCAAGAAGCTTTGAAATACTATAACCAAGCTTTACCAATTATGCGGGAAGTGAAAAAGCGCTCTGGGGAAGCTAATACTTTGAATAATATCGGTGCAGTGTACTACAGCATCTCCCAACTGCAAGAAGCATTGAAATACTATAACCAAGCTTTACCAATTAAGCGGGAAGTGGGCGATCGATCTGGAGAAGCTGCTACTTTGGGTAATATTGGTTTAGTGTACAACAACATCTCCCAACCGCAAGAAGCATTAAGATACTTTAACCAAGCTTTACCAATTCTGCGGGAAGTAAAATATCGCGCAGGGGAAGCTACTACTTTAAATAATATTGGTTTAGTGTACGACAGCATCTCCCAACCGCCAGAAGCATTGAAATACTATAAGCAAGCTTTACTAATTAGCCGGGAAGTAAAAGATCGTGCGGTAGAAGCTACTACTTTGAGTAATATTGGTTTAATGTACCAAGATACAAAGCAACCCACTCAAGCGATCGCAAATTTGCAGCAATCAGTCCAAATCACCTTAGAAATGCGGAGTGGTTTACAGCGAGAAAATCGCCAAAAGTTTTTAGAAGCTAACAGAGGAACAGCGATCGCCCTCACCTCCCTCCTCATCGACCAAAACCAACCCGATCGCGCTTTCCAATGGGTCAACATCGCCACCACAGCCGATCTCGCCGACTACACCCGCTTAATTGACGCCAAAGTAGCCAACCCCCAAACACAAAAAGCCATTGACGAGTGGAATCAAAAAAATCAACAACTCCAATACCTCCGCCGCCAACTCGAAGACAAATTCTCAGAAAATCTCTCCCGACAAATGCGGGAATTAGAAACAGAAGTCAACCGCGAAGCTGAAAAAATCCGCAGCCAATTCCCAGAAGTCGCCGAACTCTTTGAAACCACACCCAAAGACATCGCCCAACTGAAAGCAAGTATCGCACCCGATACCGTAGTCATTCAACCCGTTTTGCTCACAAATGTCAAAAATGTCCCCAATACGATCGCCCTATTTGTCTTGACAAAAGACAGCTTAAGTGTTAAAAAAATTCCGATCGACCCCGCCGAATTCGACAAACTCCTCACCGAACATGACAAACAGCTACATCTTGGCTGTGACGACAAAGGTTGCGATCGCAACCAAAATTACGCCGTTACAGGCGGCCAACTTTACGACATTCTCATTCGTCCGGTAGAAGACAAAATTAAGGCATTTTCCCCCAAACAATTGAGCATCATCGCCACGGGAAAACTGCGCTACATCCCCTTTGAAACGCTGTATGACGACCAAGCTGGACAAAAGGGTGAATTCCTAATCGAGAAATATCCCGTCAACTATCTCACCCGCATTTCCACAAGGTCAATTCCCGATTCTACTTTACAAGGCGGACTCTTAGCATTAGGAAATCCCATCCCTCGTCTGCCCCAAAATCTCCCCGGTACAGAAGAAGAAGTTAGAAATATCGCTCAATTATTCCCCGGAAGTTCCGCCTATATCGGCAATGCCGCCACCCTCGACCAATTCAAAACTCAAGCACCCCGCTTTCCTTTTTTACACCTAGCAACTCACGGCTGTTTCCAACAGGGAGGCTGTCAAAAATTGGGCTTGGAGGAAAATACACTGCTATTTGCTGACAGCCAATTCAATATTCGCGATGCGGCGTTATTAGGATTGCAAAACACCAGACTCCTCACCTTAAGCGCGTGTCAAACTGCTATGCAAGCCAATTCTAACGGTGAAGAAATATCGGGAGTTGCTTATGTATTTGAGCGTGCGGGCGCACAAGCTGTGATGGCGAGTTTGTGGAGTGTTGATGATTCAGCTACTAAAGATTTGATGGTTCAATTTTATCAAAATATTAATCAAGGGATGAGTAAAAATGAAGCTTTGCGGCAAGCTAAGTTGAGTCAAATCCAGCGGCATCCGTTTTATTGGTCGCCGTTTATTTTAATTGGCGATGCGCGGTAGAATGGGTAGTAGATTGTTGTCAACAACCAGGTCAAATCCGCAGTGCGGCGGGGATTAAAACTGATCCCCCCTAGCCCCCCTTAACAAGGGGGGGACAAGAGCATTTAAAGTTTCCTTTGTTAAGGGATAAGAGCATTCAAAGTCCCCCTTCTTAAGGGGGATTTAGGGGGATCTAGACTTCGATACAAACGAGAGAGACAGAATAAAGACTGTTGTCTTCAGATCGCACATTTCCAGCTAAACTCTCCCCCACAAAGCCAAGCCGCCGCCCCTTCCCCTAGCGGCAATTATCCCATCTTCTACCAGAAAATATGCAAAAAATGCCTGCTTCCCCACACTCAAACTAAAAAATTCCGCCTCCCGCGCTTCTCCACCGCGAATAAACCCTTGATACACAGTTTTTCCCAACAATTTCACCGCTATTCTGGTAAAATCAAAAGCTAAAATATTGTTAGGCAAAAACTTAGTCGGCCCAGAAAGAGTTAGTGCGATCGCCCCAACTTGCACCGAATTCTCCACCCTGCCGGTTTCGCTAGACGCTTCCCCTTCAGCAACAGGTTCAGCCGAATAAGCAATTTGAATTTTCGCAATCCACTGAGGGATGTAACGTCCCGCACCCAAGACAATTCCCGCTTTTTGTCGAGTCTTTTTCGTGCCGGTGATAAAGCAGAGTTGCCATTGGCCGATTAATTGCTCGAAAGAATAGCGAATTTTGGTTTTTTTCGCGCTTTTCTCAGCTTCGAGGAGGGCGGCAACTACGGCGTTGGAAGATGGTTTAGAATTAGATTTAGCGGCTTGTTCTAGAATAGATATATTTTCCATTTAATATACAAACCAGTTTTATTGTTGGTAACAGAGATAATATTAGCTGATGTAGCGGAGAAAAACATGGTTGCGATCGCCCCCACAGACACAGAAATCATCGTCATCGGCAGCGGGATAGGAGGCGTGACTTGCGCTGCAATGCTCGCCCGCTATGGCTTTGAGGTTGTTGTTTGCGAAAGCCATTCGATCGCGGGCGGCGCCGCACACGGTTTTGAACGCGACGGATTTAGCTTCGACTCCGGGCCCTCGCTGTACTCAGGATTATCCTACAGCCCGTCTGCGAATCCGCTGCGGCAAGTTTTGGATGCGATCGGCGAAAAACTCCCCTGCATCACCTACGATACCTGGGGTTGCTGTTTGCCAGAAGGCGATTTCGACACATCCGTGGGTGCGAGTCAATTTGCCGAAGTGCTCGCACAACTGCGCGGCGCCGCAGCAGTCGCCGAATGGCGGCAACTCCAGCGGATCATGGAACCCTACGCCAAAGCTGCCACAGCCTTGCCCTCCCTGGCTTTGCGCTTCGATTTGGGCGCTGTTTTTACCCTCGGCCAATTTGCGCCGGCTTTCCTGCAAAGTGCTGGCGAGGCGATCGCACTTGCAGGCCCTTTCAGCAAAATTATGGACAAAAATGTCAAAGATCCGTTTGTCCGAAATTGGCTGAATTTGTTGTGTTTCCTGCTGTCTGGACTTCCCGCCGACGGAACGATCGCAGCCGAAGTCGCTTTCATGTTCGCCGACTGGTATCGCCCGAATGCAGTTTTGGACTATCCGATCGGCGGTAGTGCAGCTTTGGTAAATGCCCTGGTACGCGGTTTAGAGCGCCACGGAGGGCAGTTGCTGCTAAATTCCCACGTTGCAGAAGTTTTGGTGGAAAACAACCGGGCTGCGGGCGTGCGGCTGCGATCGGGCAAAATTATTCGATCGCACAAAGCCGTCGTCTCCAACGCTTCCGTTTGGGATACCCTGAAACTGTTGCCTGAAACCTCAGTCCCGCAAAGGTTTCGGCAACAGCGGCAGGCGACGCCCGAGTGCGACAGCTTCATGCACCTGCATCTGGGAATTGACGCTGCCGGAGTGCGATCGGACTTGGCTTGTCACTACATCTTCGTCAAAGACTGGGAAATGGGCGTTTCGGCCCCTCAGAACGTCGTTCTCGTCTCGATTCCCTCCCTCCTCGACCCCGACCTCGCGCCTCCGGGAAAGCACGTCATTCACGCATATACCCCCGGAAACGAGCCTTACGATTTGTGGCAAAAGCTCGATCGAACCAGCGGAGAGTACAAGCTGCAAAAACAAGCGCGCGCCGAGGTAATGTGGGAAGCCTTAGAGAGAATTATCCCCGATATTCGATCGCGCTGCGAAGTCACCTTAGTTGGGACACCCCTAACCCACGAACGGTTTTTGCGCCGCCATCGCGGTTCCTACGGGCCCGGAATTCGGGCGGGTAGCGGCTTGTTTCCCGGGCCGAGAACGCCTTTAGCGGGCCTGTTTTGCTGCGGAGATTCGACGTTTCCGGGAATTGGTTTGCCGGCTGTTGCTGCTAGCGGGGCGATCGCCGCCAATACGATCGCACCTTTGTACAAACATTTGCAATTGATTGGGGAAGTTATTAGTTAGTTGTTATTAGACATCTCCCATAATTCTTGTGGAACAGGCACCCTGTCTGTTCAAAATCTGCTTTTTAGGAGATGTCTATTAGTTATTTGTTATTTGTTAACGAAATTATTGAAGAGCTTTCCTAGCGAAGGACGCGAAGCAAGAGTAAACAATAATTTCATATAGTTCGTAAAATGTGACCGATATCTGTCAGCATAGAAATAGATAGTTCGATCGCCCTGAGAATACCGTGCAACCCGTAGACTTTACAACTTTAACCGCCACTTGCAGCGAACTGCGAGCCCAATGGCTGCCAGCGCGCTTAGAACAAGTCTACCAGCGCGATCGCTTCACCGTGTCCCTCGCCCTCCGCACCATGAAAGGGCGCGGCTGGATTGACCTTTCCTGGCATCCTGTGGCCGCCCGCATCTGCGTCGGCGACCCCCCGCCCCGCATTCCCGACACCTTCACCTTCAGCGAACAACTGCGGCACCAACTCAGCGGTTTAGCCTTAGTTTCCATCGCCCCTGTTTCATCCTGGGAAAGAGTCATCGACTTGCAATTCGCCAAACGCCCCGGAGAACCCGCCCTCTGGCACCTCTACGCCGAAATCATGGGGAAGTACAGCAACGTCATCCTCACCGCCCAAGACAACCTCGTTGTCACCTGCGCCCACCAAGTCAGCGCCAAACAGTCCACCGTCCGTCCCATCCAAACCGGGCAACCATACGAAATGCCCCCGTCTTTGACCGATGCAGTGCCGAGTCTGACTGAATCTCAAAACCGCTGGCAAGAACGAATTAGCCTGGTTCCCGGACAATTAAAGGGCAATCTGCTAAAGAATTACCGAGGGATGAGTAAGGCCTTAGTTTTGTCAATGATTCGATCGGCTTCTTTAGACCCCGAACAATCCACCGACAGCCTCAATCCCGACGAATGGCAGCAACTATTCCAGCGCTGGCTATACTGGCTGCAATGCCTAGAAAACTCCAAATTTCAAGCGAGTTTTACACCCGAAGGCTACACCGTCATCGATTGGCCTGCACCAGATGCAAAAGAGGCAGAACCTGCAAACGAATCTAACTCCTCTGTTCCTTCTTCCTTCTCTTCTGTTCAAGAAATACTTAACAGCTATTACACAGGCGAAATCAATCAAGAAGTATTCGCCCAACTGCGGCATCAGCTTACCCAAAAACTCAACAACGTCCTGGCAAAACTGCGCCTCAAAGCCAACACATTTAAAGAACGCTTGCAGCAATCTGCAGATGCAGACACGCACAAATCCCAAGCCGACTTGCTGATGGCAAATTTGCAGCATTGGGAACCGGGAATGAAATCAATTTCTCTCCCCGACTTTGAAACCGAGAAACCCGTTATCATTGCCCTAAACCCGGAAAAAAACGCCGTTCAAAACGCTCAAGCCCTCTACAAAAAACACCAAAAGCTTAAAAGAGCCCGCATTGCAGTAGAACCATTGTTAGCCGCCGTACAGGAAGAAATCGACTATTTAGAACAAGTTGAAGTCGCACTTTCGGTATTGGAAACCTACCGCAACACCCAAGATTTGCAAACCCTTGCCGAAATCCGCGAAGAACTGATCCAGCAAAAATATCTAGACGTACCAGATTACCGCAGTACCGACAAAAATGCTGCGATCGAATTTCACCGCTACCAAACCCCCAGCGGCTTTGAATTATTAATCGGGCGCAACAATCGCCAAAACGACCAACTCACTTTTCGCACCGCCAACGACTACGACTTGTGGTTCCACACCCTAGAGATTCCCGGAAGCCACGCTTTGCTGCGTCTCAAACCCGGTACAGTTGCTGAAGAAACCGATTTGCAATTTGCCGCCGACATGACTGCTTATTACAGTCGCGCCCGCCACAGCGAACAAGTCCCCGTGGTTTATACAGAACCGAAATATGTATACAAGCCGAAAGGTGCTAAACCTGGTATGGTTGTATACAAGCAGGAGCGGATTGTCTGGGGAAGACCGCAGCAAGCGCCTGCTTGATTTATATAAAGTGAGTAAGGTGGTCGATCGGCCATCGAAACCTCGTTTTTACCCAAAATAACGGGTTTGCAACCGATAAACCTAGGCAGGAACCGCCTTTTTGAACCTAGGCTTGATTATACAAAGTGACCGAGAGTGCGATCGCCCTAAAAATTAAAATTCGTCTGTAATGTAAAGTTTTATTACAGAAAATTAAATTTTGTTGTTATAATACCGCTTAAGAGAGATGATATTTCTTTTAGAACCCTTTGCAAAGAAACGTGCAACTTGGGTTTCCTCACTGTGAGAAAAACACTGTGGGAACACAACGGATTTAACTATTTGTGCAGACCAGCTTTTGCTAAAGCTGGTCGTTTCTGTTGGAACATTAAACCCAAGCTCGGACAATTTTAGATTGGCGATTTTTGATTTTAGATGAAAACTGCCAATCTAAAATCTAAAATCTAAAATCTAAAATCCCTAAGGGCTGCTCCTAGAAAGTAAACGTCGTTCTGACAACCCCAATCACCAAATCAGAATTATTCTTATTGTGGTCGGGAGCAGTCAGCCAAATCAGACCAGGAGTGATAGAAATATTGTCGCTCAACTTAAACTGGTAGAAACCTTCAACGTGCAGCGAAGTATCCTTATCTTCCGGCAAAGTCCGATTAGTAGAACTCGTTACCCGCGGCTCCATACCTACCACAATCCCCGCCACATTTCCTTCTTTCAACAAATCGGGAAAAGCCAAAGTAACTGCCCAGTTCCAGACTTTTTGATCCCCCCGCTGCACAGAACCCGTAGGAGTAGTCAAGTTGGATAAAATGCGCTGGTTGGTGTAACCCGCCCAACCGCCAATTGCAAATCTCCGGTTCAACTGCCACGAAGCTTGCGCGCCGTAGGAATTGCTAGAAACTGGCAGATTGCTATCGCTGTCGAACCCGAAGAAACCGAGACGCGCCGGGAAATTAGAAGCATTGCTGCCGGTACCGGTGACGACTTTGTAGGAATTAACGTAAGTTAAGCCTAAAGCAATGCTGTCGCTCGGTGTAAAAGTCAACTGAGCCAAACCGCCGTAAGAGCCGTTAAACAAACCATTTCCCCGCGTCGGGTCCGCAGCGTTGCCTGCCAAATATCCCAAACTCAGCTCCAGTTTTTCCCCAAACTGATGCCGCAGAGCGATGCCAGAACCCCCAATCAAATAGTAAATTGGGTTGCGAGTACCGAAGTTAGAAAGAGCGCCGTAGCTGCCGTCTCCGTCAAAGTAAGGGTTGACAGTGTTAACAAAATCATCAGCAGCGCCGGCATTAGCTTCGAGAATTACAGTAGTGCTTTTGCCGATAGGGAATTGGTAAAGCAGCGCATCTAAACCTACCGTATTACTAGCCTCGGCAAAAGGCCCGGCATTAAACCGCAATTCCCCTTCAGCGGTTTTCGTATTATTAGTAGAAAACGAACCCAAATTTAAAACTTGCAATCGAGTTCTCAGCAAATCTTCTCCAGAAAAACTCGTGTCGAAATTAATCCGAACCCGGCTGCCAAAAGCCGTGGCTTTATCAGCTTCGCGGCCCTCGGCATCATCTCCCCTGGCGATACCGGCCAAACCAAATATCACTTCGCCGTTGAGTTTAGTCGTAGTTGAAAACTGATTTGCTTCTAATTCAGAGGCGCGCGCTTCCAAAACATCGACGCGGCCGCGCAGAGTTGCCAATTCTGCCGCAAATTCTTCTTGCAACCTTTGCACAGAAGCCAAATCTTCTCGCGTCGCCAGATTTCTGGAACCGCCTTGAATCAGCTCGCTAACTTTATCCAAACACGCATTTAAACCTGCTGCAAACTCGTAGCGAGTCATCGCCCGGTTGCCGCGAAAAGTGCCGTCAGGATAGCCAGCTATGCACCCGTAGCGCTCTACTAGGGATTGCAAAGCTTGGAACGCCCAATCGGTGGGTCGAACGTCGGAAAGTTGCGACACAGATGTTACTTGGCCGGCCGCATCTTCGCTGCTACTGCCTTCTGTGCTGTATTCATTGATTTGTTCTAAAAGATTAGACTGTGCTTGAGGTTGGGCACTTGAATCAGTGGATTGCGAAATCTGATCGGGCTGGGCGGCGGATTTTTCTGCGTTTAAATTAGCCAGTGGTGGGGGGGGTTGCGTTTCGCTTAAGTTTGCGGGCGCTACTGCGGGGATTTGCTCCGCGACAGGTTGTTCGGGACTTAAATTTGCGGGCGCTACTGCGGGTTTGGTTTCGCTTAAATCTGCTGCTGCAACTTCCGGTGCTTTTGCTTGTTCGGCAACTGGGGCGATCAAATCGTTAGTGAAGCCCTCGTAGAGGTTCGCACTTTCTTTCTCAATAGTTTCAACAGTTGATTTGCTCGCTAGTGACGCTGGTTCGACCGTCTCAGGCTTTGCTGTCTCAGACTTGGCTGCCTCGGTTGCAGCACCTGCTAATTGCAATTTATCAGGTTGAGCTGCCGTGGAAATTTCTACAGGTTGCTCTGCTAGCGCCGTCGAAGATATGACTAAACTTGCTGCCAATACACCCGGACTAATTAAAAGTCCCTTCCACAAAAATTTGGACATTTTTTCCTCACACCACATTACGGTCGATCGCCGATTCCGAAGATTTAGGCGCTCGCAAATCACCTTTAGTATTCCGCCTAATAGTATTTCTTGTCAACAATCGGGGAAATCACTGCCGGAGAGTGCAGTTTTGCTGTGGTTGATTTGACAAAAACTCCGTTTATTCCCAAAATCCTTGGTTTGAGCTAAATACCTACATAGAAACCTGGTTGATGGCGGGATATTGCGTAAGTTATCCCTCAGTAAGACTAATATTGACAGCACTGGCGCTAACAAATCGTTTGATCGGCTACAAATACAAGTGAAAAAACTCAAATACGCCCTAGTTCACGAATGGTTGACGCCCTTAGCTACTGGCGGTTCAGAACTCGTAGTGCAGGAAATCCTCAAACACGTAGACGAGGCAGATGTCTATGCCCTCATCGACTTTGAATCGGCCAATCCCGAAAGCTATCTTTTCGGGCGACAGATTGGCACAACATTTTTGCAGCACTTTCCCGCAGCCCGCAGCGGTGTCCAAAAATATCTGCCATTTCTGCCGATCGCGATCGAACAACTAGATCTGCGACAATACGACATCATCCTCTCATCATCCCATGCCGTCGCCAAAGGCATCCTCACCAGTCCCCAGCAACTGCACGTTTGCTACTGCCACACTCCCATGCGCTACGCTTGGGACTTAACTTTTGACTATTTGCGTAGCAGCAAAGCCGGACGGGGCATCCAGGGTCTGCTGACGCGATATTTGTTGCATCGACTGCGACAGTGGGACGTAATTTCCGCCAATCGTGTTGATTATTTCATCGCTAACTCTCAACACACTGCGCGCCGAATTTGGCGGTGCTATCGGCGGCGGGCCCAGGTGATTTATCCGCCGGTAAATATCGAGCGATTTTCCTTGATGCGACAAAAACAAGACTTTTACGTCACAGTTTGTCGGTTAGTAAGTTACAAAAACGTAAGTGCGATCGTCCAAGCATTCAATCAACTCGGGCATACTCTAATTGTCATCGGCACCGGGCCAGAATTAGAAATGATTCGGCAAATCGCCAAACCCAACGTGCAAGTGCTCGGCTGGCAGCCCGCCTCCATAGTGGAAAAGTACATGGCAGAGGCGAAAGCCTTTGTATATGCAGCTTGCGAAGATTTTGGCATAGCTTTGGTAGAGGCTCAAGCTTGCGGAACACCAGTAATTTCCTATGCAGCAGGGGGCGCTTTGGAGACAGTGCTCGACATTCGCCAACACCCAGAGACAGGGACTGGTTTATTTTTTTCCTCCCAAACCGCAGCAGCATTAGTCGAAGCTGTCAAGGAATTTGAGCAGTTGCAAGGCAAATTTCGGCCAGAAATCTGCAGGTTGCGCGCTGAACAGTTTGCCCCCGAAGTTTTTGGGCAGCGCTATCTAGCTTTTGTGGAACGCTGCTATCAGGAATTTCACTCCCGTGATTTTACCGAGTCTGGGGCTTGAGAGTGCCAGAACCCGATAGCGGGACAATCTTCCTTCTGCCTTTGTATAAGTGCCTTCAGAAGACCTCTGCATAACTGCCTTGTGCCTTTTTCCTTCTGCCGCCAGAAGCCCTCTTCCTTCTTCCTTCTGCCTTTTGAAGCCTTCTGAAGGCAGAAAATTGAGTATTGGAAACATAATTCAGAGAACAAAGCGTCTTGAGGCTTTATGATCAGGACTGTGTGTGGTGTGAAGTGAAGGAGTAAGATGACTGCCGACAGCCAACTAATCTCCGGCAAGGTAATTCGAGCGATCGCAAGACGCGGTTTTGGGTCTGTCCTGCAAGGAGATAGACGCATAAGTCGTTCTCTACAGAACCTCGACGGAGAACTTTTCAAGCGGTTATTTGACATCCTGTTTTCCTTATCGGTTCTGATCCTGTTTGCTCCGGTTTACCTGCTTTTGGCTTTCTTAATCGCCTTAAGCTCGCCCGGTCCTATTTTTTACGTACAGGAACGAGTAGGCAAAAACCGTAAAAGGTTTTATTGCCTTAAATTCAGAACGATGGTGGAAAATGCGGACGATATATTGCTGGAAATCATGGAAAATTCTCCGCATTTGCGTCAAGAGTTTGAGGACAATTTCAAGCTGAAACAAGACCCTCGAATTACCTGGATTGGAAGATTTTTACGAATGACCAGTTTAGACGAGTTTCCCCAGTTTTGGAATGTTTTAAAAGGAGATATGAGCGTCGTCGGACCGAGACCTTTAGTTGAAGAAGAACTGCCGAGATACGGTCGTCACATCAACAAAATTCTCACCATAAGACCTGGAATTACAGGCTTGTGGCAAGTGTCCGGTCGCAACGACATTCCCTATCCCCGCCGAGTCCAAATCGACCTCTATTACGCAAATGACAAAAACCTTTGGATGGATATGTGGATTGTTTTCAAAACAATTGGAGTTGTGATTTTTCCCAAAAATAACGGCGCATATTAATTTTTGTCTGCAGTCAGCAATCGGTAGTTAGTTTTATTTGTTACTGACCACTGATGCTGACTACTGACAATCAGCCACAAACTCTTTGTCAAAACTAAACAGTTCCTGGATGCCGATCGAAGAATTGTGAGCTTAACTAAAGGGGCAAATAGTTAAATAAACCTACCTCTTCTTCATCTAGAAAGATCAGTTCTTCTAGATAGACTACTTTAGGTTTAGGTGCTAAACTTAACTCTATAACCTTTGGCTTAAGGGGGATAGCCTACTTATCTGGGGATAGCCCACTACCCAACAGCGTAGGAAGTAAACTTCAACGGGCTTTAGGTAACTAAAGTTAAGTTTGAGTAAGTTTTATAAAGCAGTTAAGGTATAGTTTGAGAATACGGCCGGCAGGGAGCAACAGCCTCTGCCAAAAAATTTATTGTGAAATAACACAGCCTGTCAAAGGAAAATCAGATGACGCAACGTAAGCGAGCGCTAATAACAGGTATTACAGGTCAAGACGGCTCCTACTTGAGCGAATTACTGTTAGAGAAAGGATATGAAGTTCACGGCATTATCCGGCGCAGTTCTAGTTTCAATACCGATCGAATTGACCACATCTATGTCGATCCTCACAGCGAGGGTGCGCGCCTGTTTCTACACTACGGCGACTTGACGGACGGCACCACTCTCCGCCGGATATTGGAAGAAGTTCAGCCGGTAGAAATTTATAACTTAGGCGCTCAATCTCACGTTCGAGTCAGCTTTGACTCGCCGGAATATACGGTTGACGCAGTAGGCATGGGAGTATTGCGGCTGCTAGAAGCAATTCGGGACTATCAGCACCGCACCGGCATAGAAGTGCGGTTCTATCAAGCAGGTTCTTCGGAAATGTTTGGCTTGGTGCAGGAAGTTCCGCAGAAGGAAACAACTCCTTTTTATCCCAGAAGTCCTTACGCCTGCGCCAAAGTTTACGGGCACTGGCAAACAATAAATTATCGCGAATCTTACGGACTTTTTGCCTGCAACGGCATCTTGTTCAATCACGAATCTCCCCGCCGCGGCGAAACTTTTGTAACTCGCAAAATTACTCGCGCCGTTGCCAGAATAGTCGCAGGCAAGCAGAAAAAGATTTACTTGGGCAATCTCGATTCTAAGCGGGACTGGGGCTATGCTAAAGACTACGTGCAGGCGATGTGGCTGATGCTGCAACAAGAGAAGCCTGACGATTATGTCATTGCTACTAACGAGACCCATTCCATTAAGGAATTTCTGGATTTGGCTTTTACTTACGTCAATTTAGATTGGCAAAAATATGTGGAGTTTGACGAACGCTACTTGCGGCCGGCAGAAGTCGAACTGTTGATTGGCGATTCGACTAAGGCGCGCCAGCAATTAAATTGGGAACCTTCTGTAACTTTTCAGGAGTTAGTACATTTAATGGTAGATGCGGACATGAAAGCTTTAGACCAGCAAGGTCGGGGTTCGGGCAACGGATTTGATTAAGCCGCTAAACAAAGCGGTCAGTGCGAACAATTTGTAGGGGTAGGGCCCCGTGTCTGCCCCGATTGGCGAAAGGCGCGCACCGGGGGGATTGCCCCTGCACACAGTTCATAACTGATCGGAGGATTGTTACAGCTATTAGCGTAGTGCGATCGGCATTCACAGAGCCAGCTTAATTGCTCGCAAAATTTTTTGCTGTGGGGGCTAAAAAGAACATTAAAATGATAGTTGAGGACTCGCTACTAATAAATCTAACTTTCGGGTGTGCACGGAGCAGTCCCTATCAGCAGCAGCTAAAGCAGATTTGTGGGCAACTGCGTCCTCTACCTCAAAGCTTTTTTTGCTAAAGCAACAATTTTAGAATTGAAATTGTCGATCGACCCTTATTCAAAATCCCGAGGCTAAATTTATGACAAGCTTGGATTTAAGCAGCAAACGCATTCTAGTCACGGGCGGCGCCGGTTTCTTGGGCCGTCAGGT
The DNA here is from genome assembly GCF_036701875.1 of Microcoleus sp. MON1_C5. NCBI lineage: Bacteria > Bacillati > Cyanobacteriota > Cyanophyceae > Oscillatoriales > Microcoleaceae > Microcoleus > Microcoleus sp. MON1_C5. The sequence goes on from NZ_JAUBRN010000050.1 coordinate 57,238, forward strand.
AATCGACCAGCTAGTGAAAGCAGGGGCCGATGCTGATAAAATTTCGGTGACTCGATCGCGCGACTGCGACCTCCGCGTCATGGAAAACTGCAAGCGCGCCGCCGACCAACAAGATATCATCATTCACCTCGCCGCCCACGTCGGCGGCATCGGCTTAAACCTAGTCAAACCCGCTGAATTATTTTACGATAATTTGATGATGGGCGCCCAACTAATCCACGCCGCCTACGAAGCAGGAGTCGAAAAATTTGTCTGCGTCGGCACCATTTGCGCTTATCCCAACTTGACCCCAGTTCCTTTCAAAGAAGACGACCTGTGGAACGGCTATCCAGAGGTAACTAACGCACCTTACGGAATTGCCAAAAAAGCCTTATTAGTGCAACTGCAATCCTACCGCCAGCAGTACGGATTCAACGGTATCTACTTGCTACCAGTAAATTTATACGGCCCGGAAGATAACTTTGACCCGAAAAGTTCCCACGTCATCCCCGCATTAATTCGCAAAGTCTACGAAGCCCAAGAAAGGGGAGACAAAACACTGCCTGTTTGGGGCGACGGCAGCCCTAGCCGCGAGTTTTTGTATTCCACAGATGCCGCCCGAGGAATTGTGATGGCAACGCAAGATTACAGTGAATCTGACCCGGTTAATTTGGGAACGAATAGCGAAGTTAAAATTCGCGATTTAGTGGAAACGATTTGCGAATTGATGGGATTTGAGGGTGAAATTGTTTGGGAAACAGACAAACCGAACGGTCAGCCGCGCCGCTGTTTGGATACCCAAAGGGCTAAGGAAAAGTTTGGTTTTGTTGCGGAAGTAAAGTTTAAGGAAGGGTTGAAAAATACGATTGATTGGTATCGAAAACACGCAGTTTGAGTGTGAAAAACCCGGTTTCTCCCTTAAAGAAACCGGGTTTTTTTAGGAAAGGTGGTGAATAGAGGTAAATTAGCAGAAAGAACTTTTCAGTAAAGCTTATGTACCCGCTGTGGCGGCAGTTGCAGGTTTTTCAGTCGATCGGCTAGAGTTAGACTTTGACAGCATCGAGCTGCATATCACTGCTGGCAGCGGTGAAGGAAGCGTTAGTTTTCCAGAGTTGAAGTTACAGTTAAAATGTACTTGTGCGATTCGTTTAACCTAAATGGATTAAAAATCCAGGGACGGTTAGCCTAACCCTTTGGTTAGTGTAACTGATTA